>DAIMFZ010000043.1:9724-14368 GCA_036724225.1 Aequorivita sp. | reverse complement strand
ATCCCTTTACAGTCTGCATTCAGTAGTCTTCGAAAAAATATAGGAATTTTTGGGTTAGTAATTTCTACTTGTTCTATGCCTTTTGGAAATGTTCGCCTAAAACTAATGTGATTCAGACGAATTTAAGGTTGGGTATTTTGATTGCGAAGCCTTCAAAAAGGTTACAAAAATGTAACCCAAATAGTCATTTTGCATCTAAAATTAAAAGTGACCTCTCATGAATACTAATACGATTGAAAAAAAAGAACTTAAAGAAACATTGATCATAGAGAAAATCCTCGACGGGGAGATTGAATTGTTTGAAATACTAATGAGGCGTTACAATGAATTGTTGTACAGAACCATCAGGAGCTACATAAGTACAGAGGACGATGTAGAAGACACCATGCAAGACACCTATATAAAAGCTTTTGAGAAATTGTATCAATTTAAAAATGAAGCCAAGTTTTCTACTTGGTTAATACGGATAGGAATAAATGAAGCTTTACAGCGAAAGCGAAAATCAACCAAATACGAAACCATTGCCCTAGAACAGGAGGGCATGTTTTTACAAATTGAAGATCAAAACATAATGGACCCTGAACGCAAAACTATGTATAAAGAATCGTCCCTTTTTATGGAAAAGGCAATAGATACACTTCCTGACAAATATAAAATTGCTAATATACTAAAGGAAGTTGAAGGTATTGGAATTTCCGAAATTTCCAAATGTTTGGATCTGAGCAATAGCAATGTAAAAGTGCGTTTGCACAGAGCAAGGGTAATGCTCAGAGATTCAATATTGACCTTGACGGACCATTCGAGTATCTTTGATTTTGGCAATTCAAAATGCGACCAACTTGTTGCCAATGTGATGGATTACATCTTCAAAAATTATCACAAGCCATAAATGAATTTCCAAAATGTTTACTCGGCTATATCGGTGATCATACAGCTGCAATTCTATTAATTCCTACTGAATTTCCACTTTTCATTTTCAATCTTGTAGATTAAAAAGGATAGGAGGCTAAAACCGAAAATTTAATCTATCAGGCAATTGATTTTTGCGATTTCGGGATTGTGATGCATGATGAGGAATGGAGGTCTGAAAATCTTTTCAATATTTTGAAAATCTTTACTTAGATTTATCCTGCATTTTAAATTTCTTCAAATGAAGCTGTATTTTACTTTTTTATTGCTGGTTTTTCCACTGTTTATTTTTGCCCAACTAAAATCTCCATCCGAATTTTTAGGCTATGAAATCGGTGCCCAATTCTCCCGAAACGCTGATGTTGTTTCCTATTTTGAACACGTGGCGGCAAATAGCGCAATGGTGAAATATACCGACTATGGAAAAACAAACGAACGCAGAAGGTTGACGTATGCTATAATTTCTTCCGAAGAAAATCTTGCAAATCTTGAAAAAATACGAACTGATAATTTGAAGAATACCGGAATTTTGAATGGTTCCGCAACACCTGAAAAAGCAATCGTTTGGCTCAGTTACAACGTGCACGGCAATGAGGCAAGCAGCAGTGAGGCGGCGATGAATACCATTTATAAACTAATTACCGAACATTCCGATTGGTTGAAAAACGTCGTGGTCATAATGGACCCAAGCGTAAATCCAGACGGTCGTGATCGCTACGTAAACTGGTATAATCAAGTAAAGGCTTCACCGTACAATTCTTCACTGGATGCTACAGAACATCACGAACCTTGGCCCGGCGGCAGACCAAACCATTATCTTTTTGATCTTAATCGCGACTGGATGTGGGCAAGCCAAGTGGAAACCCAACAGCGACTGAAAATATACAACCAATGGATGCCGCAGATACACGTTGATTTTCACGAGCAGTACATCAACAATCCCTATTACTTTGCGCCGGGTGCGGAGCCCTATCACGAAATAATTACCGATTGGCAGCGGGAATTCCAAAACAAAATAGGAAAAAACAACGCTAAATATTTTGATAAAAACGGCTGGCTTTTCTTCACTCGCGAGAGTTTTGATTTACTGTACCCGAGTTATGGCGACACCTATCCGCTCTATATGGGCGCCATAGGGATGACTTATGAACAGGCTGGACACAGTATGGCAGGATTGGGAGTTATAAATGATGAAGATGTGGAACTCACCCTGGTTGATCGCGTGGCACACCACACCACCACGGGTCTTTCCACTATTGAAGTTGCTTCGCAAAATGCAGCTTCCCTTAATTCTGAGTTTAAGAAATTCTTCAAAAACGATAATTTGAAGTATAAAAGCTTTGTGCTAAAAGGCAATCCCGATAACTTGGAAGCACTGACCAATATGCTGGACCGCCACGAAATAAAATACGGATATGCAACTGGCGGAAGTGTGAGCGGTTTTAATTATACCGAAAATAAAAAGGGCACTATGGACGCCAAAGGCGCTTTGGTGGTAAGCACCAACCAACCGAAAGGCAAAATGGTGCAAGTGCTTTTTGAACCCAACGCAGCGCTGTCAACTCCCATTACTTATGATATTACCGCCTGGAGCCTTCCGTATGCATTCGGTTTGGATGCAGTAGCGAGCAACACTTTGATTGCTTCAAATGGCACTGCACCCGTCAATACCGTTTCCAATGTTCCAACGCCAACCGCTGCGGGCTATATTGCGAAATGGAACAGTTTGCAGGATGCGGAATTCCTATCAGCATTGTTGCAAGCAGATATAAAAGTGCGTTTTTCTGAAAAAGAACTCGGCTTTGGCGGCAATACCTTTGGCCGCGGTAGTTTAATTATTACCAGAAGCGACAACAAAACCAACCCAGACTTTGACAAAACCCTTATTCAAATAGCAAACGAAAAGGGGCGCCAATTGTACGCTTCCCCAACGAGTTTCGCAGATAGTTTGACAGATTTTGGATCGCAATATGTGCATTTAGTCAAAAAGAAAAGAATTGCAATGTTGCAGGGCGAAGGAACTTCCACTTTAAGCTACGGCGCAGTTTGGCACTTTTTCGAAACTCAGTTGAAATATCCCATTACCTCCATAAATACAGATGATGTTGGCAATATTCAGTGGTCTGATTATGACGTATTGGTGCTTCCAGACGGCAATTACAAGTCAATTTTAAAGGATGAGGTTTTTAAAAATATAGAAGCGTGGATAAGCCAGGGGGGAAGAGTAATTGCCATCGGCAATGCAATGGGTATTTTTGAAGGCAAGGAAGGATTTGACTTAAAAAAGAATATTTCCGAAGAAGACGAAAAGAAAAAGGATTCCCTCAGCGAAGGAAACTTGGTGCCTTACGCCCAACGCGAACTGGAAAGCACCAAAGATTTTGTTACGGGCAGTATCTACAAAGTTACTTTGGACAAAACCCACCCTCTGGCCTTTGGGTATGGCGATACCTATTACAGTTTAAAACTGGGCAGCGATTCCTATAAATTTTTAAAAGATGGATATAACGTGGGCTATATAAAAGAACCCGAAAGCGTTTCAGGGTTTTCTGGGGAAACCGCCAAAGCATCTTTAAAAAACTCTATCGTTTTTGCCGAAGCGAAAAAGGGCAGGGGCAGTGTGATTTATATGGTTGATGACGTTTCCTTCCGCTCCTTTTGGCAAAACGGAAAACTGTTGTTGGCTAATGCGGTGTTTTTTAATATTGGTGGATATTTTGAGTAATTCAAAAAGAAATATCATTAATAAGGACTGCTAAAATTGCATTGATGAAAAGATAGGAGGAATTTTCATTGGGATTGAAGAGAAAAGATTGATTTAAACTTTAAAAATTTGCCCCAAATAAATAACCCACTACTGCGGTCAATCCCATTGCGACGGTTCCCCAAAATATAATTCTTAAAATAGCTTTTCCAATACTTGAACCACCGGTTTTTGCAGCTACTATCCCTAAAATAATCAGGAAAATATTATCCTAGTATCTTTATTAAACTTTTTAAGGATTGGTTAATTGTTGCTTTTGTAAAGCACAAAGTCGAAGCTGACAGTTATTTCGTCTCCAACTTTTATTGTTCCAAGAAACATGACAGGTGGCTCCATATTAAAGTCTGTCATTTTTATTTTTTTTGAAACCGTTAGTTGCAAATCGCCATTAGGTAATGCTTTTCCATGTGCCGAAATAGGAACTGACCTACTCACACCTGCCATGTTAAGGTTACCAATAGTTTCCATGCTAACTACTTGGGATTCATTTATTTTTACTACTGCATTACTGAAGGTATATATTATATATGGGTACTCATCAGACTTAAAGGTTTCGTAGGTTTTATTATCCATTTTTTTCCCTTCTTCACTTTTAATACCCTTTACAGGAATTTTAATTTCGGCATCTTTTATTGTAGCAAGCATATTGTCTTTTAATTGAAATGAGCCCTTGCCCTCAATTAAAGTAATATTTGACTCCCAAGCATGCAAGGTGGAAGTACCTACAATTATGGCCTTCACCAATTTCAAGGAAAAGTTGGCATTCACCAATGCGGCTGGCTTTTCAACAACAGTGGTTTTGGTCTTCGCAATAACTGGTGTCTCAGTAATTTCAACAGTTGTTGTTTTGGTCTTCTCAATAACTACCGGTTTAGTGTTATCAGTTGTTGTTTTGGTCTTCTCAATAACTGCAGGTTTAGTGTTATCAGTTGATGTAACTGTGGTTGTGATTGTTGTTTTTTGTTGTTGTT
>DAIMFZ010000043.1:0-9714 GCA_036724225.1 Aequorivita sp. | reverse complement strand
GGGCTCATCAACAACTGTTCCTTCAGAACTATCTATATACTTAGTGGTTTCAGAAGTAATCTCTGAAATGGAATCATCTATTTGCGTTTCTTCCTGCGCTTCGTTAGTTTTAGGATTTTTGCACTGCACAAATACAATAGCTATTAAAATAGCTAATGCTACGAGTAATCGAGAATAATTAGTCATCATTTTTTATTTAGCTTGTTATGCACCCGCTTTCCATTTCTCATTAACATCTCTTGGACGCCAATCTGCAGACGTAGCTATAGTAGACGTTTGCTGTTTGTATGGTATTTGACAAATAGACCCCAGTTGACAATTTAAGTCGAAAATTCAGGCGTTCTTTTGGCAAAAGCCCTAAACTCAGAGGTCCACACAGGTGTAAAATCTGCCGGTTGACTGAAAAGAATTATCCATTTGTCTTTAAAGTCTGCGGGAAAATTGATTTCACCCTGTGTGGTCACTGATTTTATTATTTATAGATTTGTCTTTTGATAAATCTTTTTTTTTAAGGATAAATTTTATTTAAGTCAGCTAAAGTATTATAGCTGTTTAGAAACTTATTGCTGCTTCCAAATTAAAGCCGTCAAATTTTGCTCCTGCAAATCTTCCTGTCCAAGCATTACCTGCGTATTCTTGATTGACGTATTCAGCTTTCACTAAAATATTTTTTGAAATAAACCAGCCACCGCCAATATTTAACCGATTGATTTTTAAATCATCTGTCGCACTTTCTAAGGTTTTTCCCTGTACAGTATTATACCTTCCTCCTACATATAATTTCTCATCTGTTCCAAAACGATATATCAGTTCTGCAGCCAATTGGGTAAAAGAACCTTCTTTATCTGCTATTGGTGTAGTGATTTCTTTACTTCCAGAAGCCAATTCATAAATACCAAAAAACTCAAGTCCTTTGAATTTTACAAAAGGGTTAATTTGTACTGCAGTAAGTTTTGTGAAGCGCGCGTTGTATCTGCCTTCAAATTCACCACCTTGACTAACTCCTAAAGAATCAGGTAGCGTGTGCATTACATTGTAATATCTGCTTCCAGTTCGATCGCCTCCGTATAACCAAGTGCCACTGGTTGTTCCATGATTGGTATAGACTGAGCCAGTTAACCTTACTCTCAAATCAGTGCTTAGCTGTTTGTCAACACCCAACTTGCCATAAAAAGAGATCTTGTTGTCAGTTTTGTCATTCTTCACAACATTTTGATTAAGTTTACCATTGGTAACACCTACCACTGCCAATAATCCACTTTTCTGAACCGTTACATCTCCAAAAGCTTCGGTAGAAAAAGAGTCCATTATGTAGTTACCCACAAAAGGGTTGAAAATTGCTCTAGCATTGTCTGTTCTGCGAAAATGGGTATCCCCATAATTAAATTCGTCCAAACCAATTCTAATAGTTGTATAATTCATGACCTCGTTTAAGAAACCAGGACTAACGAAATCCAGTTTGTCAATTTGAATATGTCCACCCTTTACCCAGGTTTCTTCATGGTGTTGAGAAGAAAGATAGGCAGTTAAGTGCATCCTAACCCCATCAATCAGTTGTACATCCACATTTAGGTTAGCGGTTGGAAGATTAAAATCTGTACCGAGATTAACCAAATTGCTGGCGTCATTATATTGGTTTAAGCTTTGAAATTGCATGGCAAAGTCGCCGCCTACACGAACCCTCACACCCTCATATGCTACAGTGTCCGTTTTGGAAGTTTCAAAAACATTTAAACCGCTTTGATCATTTGATCTAAAATATTGCAGTTTTTTTTGTTGTGCGTTTAAGCTAATTGCGAAAAGGCAAATCGATAATATTAGGATTTTTTTCATGTTGTTTGTTTTAATTGATTAGTGAAGGTTACCCTTCATTTTGTTTTATATATGTTACTTCAAAATTTAGTTTAATTGTATCACCGGTTGTCATCATACCCATCATAAATGAAGGTGGTTCAACCTTGTAATCTGACATCTTTAATTGGTAGGAACCTTTAAGGGTTACTGATTTATTTTTATTTACTACTAGGTGAATATCCATAGCTATATCCTTGGTAACACCTGCTATGGTGAGTTTGCCTTTGGTTTTGACTAAATACCCTCCTTTTTCTGCCGACTCCGTAGCAGAAGTTAGTTTGTAGGTTATGTATTTATTCTTATCGGCCCTTAATGCTTTGTAGGCATTATTGTCAAGTCCTTTGCTTTCACCTTTTAAAGCATAAACTTCTAAAGTGAACGTAAGCGATTTCATTGAAGTGAGTTCACTTTCATTTTGCTCGTTAAAGATAAATTGCGCTTCTCCCTCCTTGGCGCGATTGGCATCCATTTCCCAATCGTGCAAGGAGGAGGTTCCTTTTATTTTCAGAGAGACACCATTGTTGTCCTGAATTTTGTATGTAGCTTGTGTATATCCAATGCTACTAATACCTATCATCATTAAGATGAGAGCTATACCTTTTAAATATTTTTCCATTTTTTTCATCTTTTCATTTTTATCTGATTAATTTAATTCTAGTTTGTCAAGATTATTTTAAGCGCCTTTTCCTTGGCCGCATTGCCAAACACTTCATAGGCCTCTATGACCTCGCTCAACTTAAAGTGATGAGTGATTAACTTTTCTGGTTGTATTTTTCCGGAGGCCACTGTTTTAAGAAGCATAGGAGTGGTGTTGGTGTTTACAAGTCCCATAGTAATGGTGATATTTTGAATCCATAGATCCTGAATTTTCAGGTCTACACTTTTTCCATGTACCCCAATGTTTGCAATATGACCACCAGGACGTACAATTTGCTGGCAGATATCGAAAGTGGTAGGAGCACCTACGGCTTCTATAGCTACATCTACACCATCTGCAGTTTCGGCCATTATTTTTTTAACGGCATCCGCTAAGCCTGAATTAATAGTGTCTGTAGCACCCCATTTTTTGGCTAATTTCAGACGGTTTTCATCTAAATCAATCATATATATCTTGGCAGGGGAATAGAATTGAGCGGTAAGCAAAGCAGACATACCGATGGGGCCGGCACCTACAATAGCGATGGTATCACCAGGTTTTACACAGCCATTTATCACCCCTATCTCATGTCCTGTTGGCAGAATGTCGCTAAGCATTACCAATGCTTCGTCATCTATACCTTTTGGGGCAGCATAAAGACTGTTGTTGGCATGGGGAATGCGCACATATTCTGCTTGCGTTCCATTAATTAGGTTGCCTAATATCCAGCCTCCATCTTTACAATGGCTATACATTTGTTTTTTGCAATATTCGCAAGTGCCACAAGCAGTGATGCAGGAAATGACTACACGATCTCCTTTCTTAAAATGACTTACACCAGTACCCACTTCTTCAATCACCCCAATACCCTCATGGCCCAAGGTGGTTCCTGGTTTTACACTGGGTGTTTTGCCGTGCAGGATGCCTAAATCTGTTCCGCAAATTGTGGTCTTTACAATTTTTACAATTGCATCGGTTGGTTTTTCAATTTTGGGTCTTGGCACTTCCCTATAAGCTATCTTTCCTGGCCCATCATAAACAAGGCCTTTCATGGTTGTTTTGTTTTCAGTAGAAGTACCTTTTGAATGGACTTTTTTAAGGGGTAGGATTGTGTTTGACATCTTATTAGGATTTAAAATAACTGATTATTAATATTTTAACATATACAAAGGTAGAATACGCTCTAGGAGCAAAAGATGATATTTATCACATTAGCTATTTATTTACAAAATGAATTTTAACAGCTGTTCTAAAAAGCAATATATCAGGAGTGTGGAGAGAAGTTGCGAGTAGCTCATCGAGCATAAAAGAAAATCTTAAGCGCAAATCCCTAAAGGAAAGGTGAAAAATGAAGTATTCTGGAGGTTATTGTATGAGAGAGTTGCAAATCTATCGGCATTCAAAGTGGCCACAAAGAATACTCATTGCAATTTGTGGTTTTTATTGTTTTTTGCTCAAATGGGATTTTAGATATTGCTTCACTGCTTTTCAGAAAGAGTTACCGCTATATTTTCAGTTTTAATATCAGAAAGCAATTCAAGTTTCCCTGCTTCAAATAGCTCGTCAACCTTTTGTAGTTCTACAAATTCCCAGGGTTCCGCTTTGTAGTTTTCGTAATCCACAAATCGCAGGCCACCAACGTTTCTGGGGTTGTAGGCTTTCCGAAAACGGATACCGCCCTCGTCGGTATAAAACTTATAGGCGAAATAATCAACGGTAAAATCATCCTGAGCAATCCAATATAGATACACATCGTCGTGGTCCATGCCGCCGCCTTCCTTTGAGAAGGTGACCTTTATTTCGTAATATTTTTTCTTGTCAATTTCAGCCTCGCCCACTAATTCCTTTACAACCGAAGCCGCGTTTAAGCCATAAGGCAACTGCACAAAATAATGCACTGAGTTTATTGAATTTGCGTATTTGCTGGCGGTGCTATCAGGTAGAATGAGTTTGGTGCCATTCACCAAACGTTCAAAACCGTTATTGGTGAGTACATCTTGTATTTCTCCCAATGAATCTGCAATGGTCCGGCTAAGTTCAAAATTGCCTTTCTCTCTATGACTGCGGTATTTTATGTTGCGAAAAGTGAATTGTATTGTTGCGGCCTCATATTTTTCCCCGCCGGCATTTTCAATGGTTTTATCTATGATTTCTTGGGCTGTGAGTTGTTTTGGTTCTTGCTTACAGGAAAGTATAACGAAGACAAAAGGAATAAGGAAGAGGAAGCGCATAAATTCTACGTTTTCATCAAAGATACAAATGATGTTGGTAATGGATGCATGGGTTATTTGCATTTCGAACAATTAGCCTCCCCAACCAAACTGCCATTTTTGTCAAACTCATATTTGCAGCATTGGCTAAATTTTTCTTTTAGAATATCTTTTGAGCGCCGAATCCGTGCCTTTACATTTGCAAGACTGATAGCCAATATTTCTGCAGCTTCATCTTGTTTCTTTCCCTTTATATAAACCAAATCAATGGTTTCTCGATATTTGGGGGGCAGGTCATTTATAAACCTTTCAAAACAACAGTAGGCCTGGTTTTTTTCTGAAATGATTTCCTCCGTCCCATCAACTGGAGCTATATATTTTGATTCATTTTTAAAATGATTGGCAATCTCATTACGAGCAATCTGAAAAACCCAAGCTTTAACTTTTTCTTCCTCCTTAAGCTGGTGCAGGTTTTTGTGGATTTTAAGAAAGGTATTTTGAAATATATCGTTGGTGGTGGATTCGTTTTTTACCTTTTTTAGAATAAAAAAATAGAGTTCCTCATTGAACTGCTTCCATATTTTTTGTGTTTCCATATTCAAAAATAAAACAAAGGTTGGCTTTTAAACCAACCTTTATTTAATTTAACAGCAACTGCATTTGTCGCATTCACATTTATCGCAAGTACAGTTGTTTTGCGAGCAGTCGTTACAATTACACTTGGTGCAATCGCAATTGGTACATTTACAAGTATTCATAATTACAGTTTTTAATATTTGTAGAGTAGACATATAAATGGGGAAAAGGATACATTTTTTTGATAATTCTAATAGATATTTTTTTAATAGAATAACTATCTTCGAAAGTCTAAATTTTAAAACACTCCCTATGAAGCTATCCGGATGGTTGTTTATGCTGTTCTTTTTCACTTTCCTAACGGCAAAATCGCAATACGAACCCTCAAAAATCTTTGTCACAGATCTCTACAAATACAAAGGCGATAACCTCCGAAGCGCAAGCGGCAAACCCAGTTCTGGCTATTGGCAAAACGAAGCCGATTATATTGTAAAAGCTTCATTTAATATTGAAAGTAAGCTGTTAAAGGGAGAGGTTGCCATCTATTACACCAACAACAGTCCCGACCAATTGGATGCCCTTTGGCTACAAATGGATCAAAACACCGAAAAAGCAGAATCAAGGGGAAATAAACTGCAAAACCCAAATATAGAACCTGATGTTACCAAAGGCTACACCATCAGTAAAATAAGACTTTTAAAAGATGGCAAATGGGAAGAAGTTCCTTTTATAGTAGATGGCACAAGAATGCAGTTGCGTTTGCAAAACAATGTACAACCCAAGGAAAAAATACAGTTAGCTATTGATTATTCCTATGTGCTTCAACCCGAAGGTGGCGGATGGCGCTCTGGATATATGGATTCCGAAAACGGGAAGATATTTGAATTCTCCTATTGGTATCCGCGAATGTGTGTTTATGATGACTATTACGGCTGGAACACCCTGCCTTTTATTGGCGGAGGCGAAATGTACTTAGATTACGGCACCATCGAGTATGAAATAACAGTTCCTTCGAACCAAGTGGTAGTGGGTGCTGGCGCTTTGCTGAATGAAAAGGATATTTTAAACACCACCACTTTACAGCGACTTGAAAAGGCAAGAAATTCTGACAAAACGGTTTTTATAAGAACCGCAGACGAACTAAAAAAACCAGTCACGAAAAGTAATACAGAAACAGTGACCTGGCATTTCAAAATGGAAAATACCCGCGATGTTGCCTGGGCAATGTCCAGCGGTTATATTTGGGACGCTGCCAAAATCAATCTTCCCAATGGCAAATCGGCTTTGGCGCAATCCGTTTATCCAGTAGCTTCCACCCAAAACAAAAGAGCTTGGGCCAGATCTACCGAAATGCTAAAATACTCGGTTGAGGATTTTTCCAAAAAGTGGTTTGAATATCCATATCCGGTTGCTACCAGCGTTGCTGGACCTGTTGGGGGGATGGAATTTCCAAGCTTGGCTTTCAACTATTGGAATGTGGAGCCCTATGATATGTTTTTGTTAGCATCCCACGAAATTGGTCACAGCTGGTACCCTATGATAGTAGGTTCAGATGAACGTCGTCACCCTTTTATGGATGAAGGTTTCAACACTTTTATAGATATATATGCACAGGATGATTTTAACGGAGGTGAATTTGCTCCCAAACGCGACGGCGAATACGCCCCAGGTGGTGGAAACCCCGCAGATGAAATCGTAAAGGTAATTGAAGACACCAAAGATGGTCCAACCTTGATGACGCCTGCCGATGGGCAAGACCATAAATACGTACATCCATTGTCCTACTTTAAATCTGCCTTTGGCTTGGTATTGTTGCGCGAGGTGATTTTGGGGCACGATAAATTTGATTATGCTTTTCGGCAATACACCAAAAATTGGGCCTACAAACACCCAAGACCAGAAGATTTTTTTAAAAGCATGGACAACGGCTCGGGAGAGGACTTAACTTGGTTTTGGAACGGCTGGTTCTATCATAACTGGCAGTTGGACCAAGCCATTACAAAAATGGAATACACCGAAGGCAAGGAATCCAAGGGCGCAACCATTACGGTAACCAACAAACAACAAATGGTAATGCCCATCTTGGTAAGTGTAGAAGAAAGCAACGGAAAAACCCATACGTTTAGCGTCCCTGTTGAAATTTGGAGGCTTGGAAAAAACGCTGCATTTCATGTGAATACCACTTCTAAAATAACACATATAGTGCTGGACGCTGACCATCAGCTGCCGGATATGGATCGAACAAATAATGAGTGGAAGGGGTGATTCTGGGCATTAATTATAAAGTGAAAGGCTACAGACGACCGACTCTGTTATAAAGTTTAATGAGATTGGATTCCTTGGATGGCTTTGTGTTTAGCTAAAGCAATGCGAAGCACATGGGCAGCACGCCAGCCCCAGCATGGAGTAGATACTATAATTGCTAATATTCTATAATTTGCGCAATAAGTCTTGGTTCTAATAGTGAGTGATCATGTCCTTTTCTCAGCCAATACATTTTATTCATCTAAAAATCAATCGATTTGCTACCTCAATTTCATCTTGGGAAATGGTATGTGGTCTGCCTTCATACACTTGCAATTGAACCATTGCATTCATTTTTTCCAAAATGGCAACACTTTCATTAACACGTGCTATCGGAACATGTGGATCGGGATTTCCGGTGCCGATAAAAATTGGTGTTCCGCTAAAGTCTCCGGAATAGTTTTCAAGGTTTATTCTGTCGCCGATTAGTCCCCCGGTAAATGCCACAATACCTCCATATTTTTGAGCATTACGCGCAACAAACTCCAAGGTCAGACAAGCTCCCTGCGAAAAACCTAAGAAGTATATGTTTTCTGAGGAAATTCCATTTTTCGTCACTTCTTCTAAAGCTTCTTCCAATAAATCAAGGGCGGAAGAAAGCCAAGGTTCATTTTGCTCAGGTTTAGCCATAAACGAATATGGATACCAGGTATTATTTGTAGCCTCGGGGGCAAGTAAGGCGTATTCGGACACGTTTAAATGGGAAGCAACACCTAGAATATCACGGGCATTAGCACTGCGACCATGTATCATAATTAAAGCCTTTTCGGCTTCTTCTAAGGATTTACCTGCCGTTTGTACATTCTTCTTGTGCATATTGCTTCTTATTGCGTTTGGAGCTCCGGTAGCGCTTTTTCAATCTCAGTCCGCATCGCTTTGTATCTATCGGGTAATTGCAGGGAGCTTCCCAAATTATTTACCGTTTCATCCGTTGCGAAACCGGGATTGTCCGTTGCAATTTCAAAAAGTACGCCGCCCGGCTCACGGAAATAGAGCGAAAAGAAATAGTCGCGGTTTATTTTCTCGGTGATGTTAAGACCCCTTGCCAAAATTTTTTCCCTAAACGCCATCAAAGTCTCTTCATCTTTTACGCGAAAAGCAACGTGATGGTTAGTTCCTCCTGCATTCAATCCCCTTGTGGCTTGTGGCATTTCCAGTAAATCTACTATGGCCGCATTTTCTACAGCGTCGGTTTTAAAGCGATATAAACTGCCTTCCTGCGCTAGCTGTTTGTAACCGAATACTTCGGTTATAATTTCGGCAGTGGCTTTAATGTTGTTTAAGGTTAATGTAACTGTGTGAAATCCTTTGATTGCTACATCGGCTTTTATTTCAGCGGTTTCATAACCATTTCGATCGTCGTTATGTTTTGCTTCAATCAAACTGAGCCACAAGCCGTCGGGGTCTTGAAAAGTGAGGAGTTTTTCTCCAAAGCGTTCGCTGATATCGTGAATGATATGCAGTTTTTCAAAGCGGGTTTTCCAGAAATCCAAGCTTGCTTTGGGTACGGAATAGCCAATTTCTGTGGCCATACCGGCACCGTTCGTACCTTGCCGCACATTTGCCCAAGGGAAGAAGGTAAGGATGGTTCCGGGAGTGCCTACCTCATTTCCAAAATAGAAATGATAGGTCTGGGGATCGTCAAAATTAATGGTCTTTTTTACTAGGCGAAGTCCGAGGGTTTTGGTATAAAAATCGTAATTGCGTTGCGCATCGCCTGCAATGGCGGTGATGTGATGTAGTCCTAATATTTTGTTCATAATCTAAAATTAAATTTCTTTTAAAATCTTGGTGTTGGGTAAGGGATAAATTCAGTTTCGTCTCCTTCAATTTTGGCAAATAATTGATCCTTCCATTTCTGTTTGGCTTCTTCAATGCGTTCTTTGCTTGATGAAACAAAGTTCCAGTCAATAAATCTTTCTTCGGGAAAAGGCTCGCCGCCAAAAATATAAATAGTGCTGTTTTCCTTAATGGTAAATTCACACAGTGTGCTGTCCTTCGCCACTAATAATTGTTTCGGGTCATAAATATTCCCTTCACTTTCAATGGCGCCTTCAAGAATATACAAACCCGATTCGCCATAAAGTTCGTCTCCGATATTTACTGTCCGTTTCGATTTGCTTTTTATTTCAA
>DAIMFZ010000042.1:0-14486 GCA_036724225.1 Aequorivita sp. | reverse complement strand
CGTTTTCTGAACGAAGTTATTTCCAAGGAAGAAAAAATTCTCGATTTGGGGGTTCCAAACCCGTTTTCTGAAATACTTTCCAAAGAAGGATATAACGTAACAAATACCAAAGGCGAAGATCTTGACCTCGAAACCGATGTTGTGAAAACCGAAGAATTCAACGTGATTACCGCTTTTGAAATCTTCGAGCATTTGGTTTCCCCTTTCAATGTTTTGAATGATATTAAGGCTAAAAAACTGGTTGCCTCCGTTCCTTTAAAATTATGGTTTGCTTCTGCTTACAGAAGCAAGACAGACGAAAGGGACCGACATTACCACGAGTTTGAGGATTGGCAGTTTGATTGGTTGCTCGAAAAAGCGGGCTGGCGAATTTTGAAAAGTGAAAAATTTACAAATCCATATAAAAAAATCGGAATTCGCCCTATTCTCAGAAGAATAACGCCACGATATTATTTGGTTTATGCGGAAAGAGGATAATCGATATAATTTATTTAATATATATTTCGAGAAAATTTATTCAGCATTTAATAAAATGAACAAAAAACCATATTGATAAATGAATAGTAAATGGATTTTCTTTATTAAGAAATATACACCAAAGAAATTGAGATTTTTCCTAAGAAAAACAAGACGATTTTTGTTATATTCTACACAAAGCATAGCTTGGTTAAAGGTTAAAAAAAAATATTATTGTCCAGTAAATCATAAAAAATATAGAACTTTTATTAAAGATGGGAAATTATTGCTTTCGCTTGATTTAGGAGCTAGAGAACGCCATAGATTTATTTGGCATTATATAGATAACCACACCATATTATTTACAGAAGAAGGTATAAAACTGTTGCATATTTCTCCAGAATATTGTTTTTATGAAAAATTAAAAGAGAAAAAAAACATTCAATATTTCCCAGTAGATAAATTTGAACCTGGTTATGATTATCTGTCCCTAACCCAAGACTTTGATTTATTGGATTCGGAATTATTGGCGGAACAATTCGATTTCATTATATGCAATCATGTTTTAGAGCATATAACAGCTGATAAAATTGCGATTGCCAATTTATTCAAGATTTTAAAAAAAGACGGCACAGCCATTGTGAGTGTGCCCATTTTAGAAAATGACGCTCCCACTTTTGAAGATTATTCAATCATAGCGCCTAAAGAGCGTGAGCTACATTTCGGACAATGGGATCACGTGAGATATTACGGAACAGATATTGAAAATCGTTTTATAGATGCTGGATTTAAAGTCAAAACCGTGAACTCCCAAGACTATTTTAATGAAATGGAGCGAATAAAATTCGGTGTTCCTAAAACACAATATCTTTTCCATTTAACAAAAGCATAATTAAACACGGTTGCACCAATCATAATTTTAAGCTCAATTTTTCATTTGAATTTCCAAATCGTCATACCTGCCCATAACGAAGAAGCGTATCTTTCCAAAACGCTACAATCTTTGGCGGAACAAACTTTACTTCCGAAAAAAATTGTTGTGGTAAACGATGCTTCCACCGATGGCACACAAAAAATCATTGACGAATTTTCAGAAAAATACACTTTTATTGAAGGCGTATTTCATAATTCCGAAGCACTGCATGAACCCGGAAGCAAGGTTATCAATGCATTTTACAAAGGCTTTGAAACGCTCAGCACAGATTTTGACATTATCTGTAAGTTTGATGCAGACCTCATTTTTCCGAAGGATTATCTCGAAAAAATTGCAGCAGTTTTCCAAAAAAACCCTTCCGTGGGAATGGCCGGCGGGTTTTGCTATATCGAAAAAAACGGGGAATGGATTTTGGAAAACCTTACCAACAAAGACCACATTCGCGGGGCACTGAAAGCATACAGAAAAGAATGTTTCGAGCAAATTGAAGGTTTGCGGAACACTATGGGCTGGGACACCGTGGACGAACTACTGGCCCAATACCACGGCTGGAAAATACAGACCGAATCTTCCCTTCATGTAAAACACTTAAAACCCACCGGAAAGGTTTACACCCAAGCTTCAAGGTACAAACAGGGCGAGGCTTTTTATAAAATGCGCTATGGTTTTTGGCTCACATTTATTGCTTCGGCTAAATTAGCTACCAAAAAAAACAGCTTTCGGTTTTTTTGGGATTGCATAAAAGGGTATCAAAAAGCGAAAAATCAATCCTCTTACGCTAAAGCTACAAAGGTCAAAGAAAAATTAGGATTCATCGTTTCAAAAGAAGAAGGAATCTTCATAAGAAATTTGCGGTGGAAAAACATAAAACAAAAAGTAGGAATTCGTTAATTTCGTAAACGTCATTTTTAAATTCGTTGTAACATGAACTTGAATTTTGAATAAGAAAACCAATAGATATAGAGGAACTTTCCCCATACTGTTGCTGCTTTTAATAGTAATCACTTTCTTCTCCATTCGCTACGGGGCGGTTTCTATCACTTTGGAAGAGATTGTTTCCTCGCTCAAAAAATTCTTTACCGCACCCGAAAGTATGGATTTAACCGAGCGTATTTTTATGGAAATACGTTTGCCGCGAGCCATCCTCTGCATTTTTGTGGGCGCAAGTTTGGCCGTGGGCGGAACCTTGTTGCAAGCCTTGTTCCGAAACCCCATTGTAGAACCCGGGCTTATCGGCACTTCCTGTGGGGCGGCTTTTGGCGCAGCTTTGTATTTCGCTTTGGGCGCAACTTTTGGGTTTAGTGTGGGCAAATGGACATTGCCATTGGCGGCTTGTTTGGGAGCATTATTGTCAACGGGAATGGTATTTTTCTTTTCGCAATCGCGCAGAAGTGGAAAAAGTTCAATAGTAGCTTTGTTGCTTACGGGTATTGCCATAAACGCCTTGTTTTTAAGTGGCGTTGGTTTTTTAAGTTATATAGCCCGCGACCCGCAAGCGCGCTCCATTGTTTTTTGGAACTTGGGGACTTTGAGCGGTGCCAATTGGACTTCGGTTGTCATCGTCGGAATCTCAACTGTTGGGACTATTTTGATTTCCCTTCGCTACGCAAAACATTTAAACGCGCTAATGATAGGCGAAGAAGAAGCACAGTTTCTCGGCGTAAACATCAAAAGCCTCAAGTGGAAAATATTGCTCATCAACGTGGTTATGGTAGCTGTGGCAACTGCTTTTGTAGGTGTAATCAGTTTTGTGGGCTTGATCGTGCCGCATCTTTTAAGAATTATCACCGGCAGTGACAATAGACATTTAATTCGAAACAGTGCTTTGCTTGGCGGCGTACTGCTTTGTGTTGCCGATTTACTTGCAAGAATGTTGCTTCGCCCAGCGGAACTTCCCATTGGCATTGTAACATCAGTAGTCGGGGTGCCAATTTTTATCTTTTTGTTGCAGCGGAAGAATTATTTTTTTTGAAAATAGACTTGAGATGTTAGATATGAGACGTGAGATAGTATGATAAAAGCCAATAATATAACTTTCCGAATAGGAAACAAAACCATCCTCAAAGATATTTCCGTAAACTTTGAAGCGGGAAAGATCAACCTTATCCTCGGGCCCAATGGTGCAGGAAAATCTACGCTCGTAAAAGTGATCTGCAACCAACTGAAACCACAGGAAGGCACTGTTTTTTATGAAGAAATCGATATTCGAAATACATCAGTAGCGGAACTCGCCAAAGTGAGAGCAGTACTTTCCCAAAACACTGAACTCGCTTTTCCTTTAAAAGTGAAGGAAGTGGTCACCATGGGCCGTTATCCACATTTCACCGTGAACCCCACTGCAAAAGATGAACAAGCCGTGATAGAAGCAATGCAATTTTTTGATGTGGAATCAATGGCAGATCGTGATTACTTAACCTTGAGCGGTGGCGAAAAACAGCGCGTACACTTTGCTAGAGTGGTTTCGCAAATATGGTATCCTTCAGAAAATGGTTGCAGATATTTAGTTTTGGATGAGCCGCTCACTTTTTTGGATGTTTACTATCAATTTCAGTTTATGCACAAACTGCGGGAGCTATTAAAACAACAGGATTTAGTGATTGTTGGCGTAGTGCACGATCTAAACCTCGCCGCCAAATTTGCAGACCATTTGGTACTGCTGAACAATGGCGAACTGCTTGCCGCTGGCACCAAAACTGAAGTCCTCACTCAAGAAAATATGAAAACTGCCTACCGTTTGGAACCAGTAATCCATAATGATGAAAGGGGAATGTATTTGTTTTTTGAATAGAAAAAGCCTCCGGATCACAACATCCCGGAAGCTTTTTCTCTTAACAATATTTACCTAAAAACTATTAATTAATAGTCTTATTACAAACACATCGAAAAGGGATTGAAAATGTCATCAAGGGTTTGGGAAGAAAACAAAAACCGTGAATATGGAAAACAACGAAGCATTTGAAGAAGCAATCCGAAGTTTTTCGGAAGAGATAAAAGAAATTGCACGACAAACCAGAAAACTGATTTACAAAGTGCTTCCCCAAGTGGTGGAAGTTGTTTGGATCACACAAAAAAATACGGGTTTCGGAACAGGGCCCAAGAAAAAAACCGAACATTTTTGTTGGATAATGCCCGCAACCAACCACGTAAATTTAGGATTCAACTACGGGGCTGAGCTTCCCGACCCCAAGAACCTACTGGAAGGAACCGGAAAATTGTTCCGGCATTGCAAGTTAAAATCGGTTGCCGATCTATCCAATCCAGAACTGATTAAACTTTTGAAATACGCAACAACCCATCGCGTGCCCCAAGTAAATAAAAAATAAAAATGAACCACAAAGATTTAAAACAACACGAACACTATATGAGCGTCTGTATAGCTCTTGCCAAAATTGCAAAGCAGCGAGGCGACAGTCCTGTTGGTTCAATCATCATACAAAACGGAACAATAATAGCAGAAGGAATTGAAGGCGGAAAAACACATAATGACGTAACTTTTCACGCCGAAATTGAAGCAATACGCCGAGCCACAAAACATCTAATAAGCCAAGACCTGTCAAATTGCATAATGTACACAACACACGAGCCTTGCATTATGTGTTCCTATATGATACGGCATACCAAAATACCAATAATTGTAACAGGATTGTCCACCGGAGAAATTGGCGGGTTTAGTTCTAAACTACCCGTACTTTTAGACACCACAATCAAAAGATGGACAGCGCCGCCTACTCTAATAAACGGAATATTGGAGAAGGAATGTGCCGCTTTGAGTAACTAAAATCATTTCACTAGCTACCGCTGGTTTATAACCTGTAGCCTCTATGATGGTTTTTAGAAATGCTCAAAACTATTTTTACGATTCATAGTACGAAATAAAAAGCAACAAGACAGCCCATAATACACCTCATAAAGGCTATACATTTTCAAAAGTTTACTATTGAGCAAACTTTTTAGCTTGAATAAAAGTTATGTTATTCCTTATATTTGCAAATTCAATTCTATTAGAAAGTGATAGACTGCAACAGCAGTAAGTAATGAAAAATAGCAACATCTTCAGAAAAGGTATTCCTGTTTCAGTCTCATTAGACGATACATTGGAACGCCCGAGTCCTCCCTCGGGTAATCAACACAATAAAAAAAGAATCTTTACTATATCTTGCTTGGCAGTCGTAGTAGCTATTTGCATAAGCTTTATCGCCAAGTTCTTAGTGCATCTTATTGATGTTATCACTAATATTTCTTTTTTTGGAAATCTCTCTATGGAACACACCAGCCCAGCGGATAACTATTTGGGCTATTTTGTAATCATCATCCCAGCCATTGGTGGTTTAGTTGTGGGACTCATGGCATTCTATGGATCCAAAGCCATTCGCGGCCATGGCATACCGGAAGCCATGGAACAAATACTTACCAACCAAAGTAAAATAAAACCCACCATCACTTATTTAAAACCGATTTCCTCAGCTATATCTATTGGTACCGGGGGTCCGTTTGGTGCGGAAGGCCCCATTATTGCTACGGGGGGCGCATTAGGTTCAACTTTGGGTCAACTGCTTCACATAACAGACAACGAACGTAAAATTTTATTGGCGGCCGGTGCTACCGCAGGTATGGCGGCAATCTTCGGAAGCCCTGTAGCTGCAATATTTTTAGCTATTGAATTGTTGCTGTTTGAATTTTCCCCACGTTCCTTCATCCCAGTTGCACTGGCTTGTATTACGGGAGCGGCAGGACATCATTTTTTGTTTGAGCCCGGGGTGGTATTTCCCATTGAATTTGCCATACAATTACCATCAAACACCGCTCTTTTTGTTTATAGCCTAATGGGAATTGTGATTGGATTGCTGTCCGTGCTCGCAACAAAGATGGTTTATCTCATCGAGGATGGTTTTGAAAAATTGCCCGTTCACTGGGCCTGGTGGCCTGCTATTGGCGGACTGGGAGTAGGTCTGGTTGGTTATTTTGCTCCGCACACTCTGGGCGTTGGCTACGACAATATCGTTAATATTCTTTCTGGAACTTTAACCATCAAAATCCTACTTTCACTTTGCATTCTAAAATTCATTTCGTGGGCAATCGCATTGGGTAGCGGCACATCGGGCGGTACGCTAGCCCCATTGATGACCATTGGCGGAGCAGCCGGAGCTTTAATTGGCAGCCAAATAATCCAATGGTTTCCAAGCGCTGGGATAGTTCTTCCCCTTGCAGCATTGGTCGGAATGTCTGCAATGTTTGCAGGAGCTTCCCGTGCATTTTTAACCTCAATTGTCTTCGCCCTCGAAACCACAGGACAATCCAATGCTCTTTTGCCTTTATTGGCAGCTTGCACCACTGCTTATTTTGTTTCCTATTTTATTATGGAAAATACAATTATGACTGAAAAAATGGCCCGCAGAGGTGTTTCCACCCCAGAATCCTATGAGCCAGATACCTTGGAAAAACTAAAAGTGGAACATTTTTTTGATGACAGCGGAATAATTATAGGCGAAGAAAACACCATAAAGGAAGTCCGCGAATGGCTAAGCCATGAAGAAGACTATCAACCCGATTATTTTGTAGTGTCCAGCATTGCGGGTGAATACAAAGGAATCTTGAGCTCCTCAAAACTCTTGAACAAAAACGATATTCAGGAAAACCAAGTAGGCAGCCTAACCACCCACAGCAATGTTCACATAAAAAGCACCGACTCCCTGCGCACTGCAGTAGAAACAATGGCACGGGAGAATATAGATGTGCTACCCGTTATTTCAGACAAAAACAATGAAATCATTGGCGTCCTATCCTATCACAACATACTTGCAACTTACAAATACAGTATGGAGGAACACCTCAAAAAACAACCCAATGTATCCTTGAAACGCAGAGGACTAAAAATAGTTCTACGGGGAAAAAAGCTTCGTGCAAGGATTCAAGGGAAAGAAAGAGACGAGTAGATTTTTGTAATTTTTCATTACAGCAATACTTCTTTTGAGAATGATTATGAGTTTTCTGCTGGCGCAAATGTCCTGGCTATATCCCAAAATTTTAAAATTCCTGCGAAATTCTTATCTTTAGATTTAAAAGAAAAACGAATCTAAAATAAATTGCCATGAAAACATTCAAAGTAGGCGATCACGTGAAATGGAACTCAGAAGCGGGCCACGTAAGTGGCAAAATAATTAAAGTACATCATACCGATTTTAAGTACAAAGGCTACACACATCACGCCAGCAAAGACGATCCGCAGTACGAAATAAAAAGCGACAAATCAGACCATATTGCAGCCCATAAAGGTTCCGCACTTTCAAAAGTTTAAAACGTTTTATGGCTTCAAATGCCCTAAAGCATATATCATGTTTTTAATGTGGCTTCACGGCTATCCCCAACTCTTCAAAAAGAAGTTTAATATCCGCCATTTTAATTTTTTTATGGCCGCCAACGTTTATGCCGCGAAGTAGGGCGATGTAGGTTTTCATATTAATAGTTTTGACCTTGGTGTAAGACCCTCCAGACTTTTATTTCGTCATCCTTTATTTCATAATGCAAAGCAAAACTGAAATGCTCTAATGCAACAATACGCACAGAATGGTATCTAATCTGGAATGCTTCCGGCATCAATTTCACAACTTCTAAAATATTAAAGATATCATCTAAGAAAAGATCTCCTTTTTGGGCAAGATCATATTGGCATTTTGCGCTATAAATATCACGTTTGGCATCCTCTGAAAAGAAAATTTTATCTGCCATAGTTCTTCTTTATCTCCTCAGAACTATACCATTTCAGTTTTCCTTCAGCATCGCGTTTCTTCAATATATCAATCATAGCCTTGTATTCCTCACTCGGCTCTGCCAAGCGAAGTGCGGTTTCTTCCAAAGACCATTCAAGGAAATTTTTCAGGGAACGTTTATTCATCTTAGCTTGTTCCTCTAAAATAGCTATCGTTTTATTGTCTAGCTCAATCAATTTTTTAGTCTTTCCCATTGTATATAGATTTTATATATCAAATATATATAAATTATATTGAAATGTACTATTTCTCCTCTCCTTTGGAGGGGCTGGGGGAGAAGAGATTTTGCGAAACGATAAACCCGCCCGTCCAAGCATTTTGAAAGTTAAAGCCGCCGGTAATGGCATCGATATTAAGAACTTCTCCCGCAAAGAATAGATTTTTGCAGATGCGGCTTTCAAAGGTTTTGAAGTTTACTTCCTTTAAATCCACACCGCCTGCCGTTACGAATTCTTCCTTAAAAGTACTCTTCCCGGTCACTTCAAAAATCCCAGCAGTCAATTGGTTGGCTATATTTTGAAGATTTTCGCGCGTGGCCTCGGCCCAAGTGAGCCGTTCGTCAATTCCCGTAGCTTTTACAAGATTTTGCCAAAGCCGTTTGGGCAAATCAAACTGTGCATATTTAAATATGGTCTGCTTTCCCTGTTCTATTTTCAAATCCTTCAAAGCATCCAAGGCATCTTCTTCTGAAAGATTGTTAAGCCAATTCACTACAATTTTGAAATTATATTTTAAAGGCTCCAAAACTCGCGCGCCCCAAGCAGAAAGTTTCAAAATGGCGGGGCCGCTCATTCCCCAATGGGTTATCAATAAGGGGAGCCCCCTAACCCCCAAAGGGGGAACTCCTTGCGGAAATATAACTTTGACGCTTGCGGTTGTTGAAACTCCCGGAAGATCCAAAACCCTCTGGTCTTTAATATTAAAAGTGAAAAGCGAAGGTACGGCTGGCACAACAGTGTGTCCCAAACCTTCCAGCAAATGCCAAATCTTTGGATTACTTCCCGATGCAACAACAATTTTTGCTGCGGAAAAAGTATTGGTAGTTGTATTTATCTTGAAATGATCCGCCTCTTTTTGAATTTCCTTTACAGATTGATTGAGAAGAACTTCAACACCAAGTTTTTTTGCTTCAGAAAGAAAACAATCAATTATGGTTTGTGAAGAATCCGAAACCGGAAACATTCTGCCGTCTTCCTCGATTTTCAAAGCCACTCCCCGCTTTTCAAACCATTCAATGGTATCGCCCGTCATAAAAGTATGGAACGGGCCCAAAAGTTCTTTTTCTCCACGCGGATAATTTTGTGTCAATTCCTTTGGAAGAAATTCGGCGTGGGTAACGTTGCAACGTCCGCCACCGGAAACTTTCACTTTGGTGAGCACTTCCTTCCCGCGCTCAAGAATTATTATTTTTAGCTTCGGATTCTTTTCAGCAGCATTTATCGCCGTAAAAAATCCCGCAGCGCCGCCGCCAATAATGATAACATCGGCCTGTTTCAAGCCAGTACTTTTTCTTCTGCAAAACTTTCGCAAAGCGCGATGGTTTCCTTTACATCATCAAGCGTAGTTCGCGGATTTATCAAGCACATTCTTAAAACCACTTGCTTGTTAAGCACAGTGGTTACAAGCAAAGCTTGTTGCGAGTCCACTACACTTTTGGAAATGCGTTGGTTGAGTGCATCTAGTTTTTTCTCTGAAAGTTTGTTGCCAATCGGGTTGAACCTAAAATTGATGACCGCCAAAGTTGCTGGCGAAATGATTTCCCAATTGGAACTTTTTCGAAGAAATGCTTCCGTTGCCTCAGCAAGTTTTACATTATAGGAAATCGCTTTTCGGAATTCGCCAAAACCAAAAGTTTTCACGGACATATAGAATTTCAATGCCCGGAAACGGCGCGTTAATTCAATGCCGTGGTCGTAAAAGTTTATTTCGGAAGTATTGCCTTCAATATCCCGTAGATATTCAGGTTTTTCGGTGAAAGTACCTTTTAGCCATTTGTGTTTTTTCACTAAAAGACAGCCAATTTCGTACGGTTGAAAAAACCATTTATGTGGATCAATCGTTAACGAATCTGCCTTTTCAATTCCTTTCAAAATATGTTTTCCATCTTCGGAAAGAATTGCAAAACCGCCGTAGGCACCATCAATGTGGAACCAAATGTCTTCTTTTTTACAAATTTTTGCAATATCTGAGAGTGGATCTACGGTTCCTGTATTTGTTGTTCCGGCAGTTGCAATCAAACAGAACGGTTGTAAACCTTCCAATCGGTCTTTTGCAATAGCGTTCTTTAATTTGTTAAGTGAAAACTTGAACTCGCCATCAGTCGGAATAATCCGAATCTGTTCTTTTTTGAAACCGAGCACGTGAATAGCTTTGATATTTGAAGAGTGCGCTTGGTCTGAAAGATAGATTACTGCCTTGCTGAAATCATCTCCACATTTTATTGCACGTGCGGTTACCAAGGCTGTCAAATTAGCCATAGAACCGCCACTCGTAAAAATTCCGCCACCTTTTTTCTGGGGAAACCCGAACATTTTCAGTAGCCAGTCCATCGCCACGATTTCCATTTCGGCGGCAGCTGGGGAAGCCGCCCAACCTCCGGAAAATATATTGAAGCCGGACGCCAAACCATCTGCCATCGCACTGATGAAATTGCTGGGTCCCGGAACAAAGGAATAGGATTTTGGATGCGAAACGATGTTGCTTTTGGTCATTACCTCGTCCAAGACAAACTTTAATACTTTTCGTGCATCGCTCGGATTTTCGGGCGCATCCTCAAGAAATAAGTCCTCCATTTCTTTCCGAGACCCGGAAACAACCGGCAGCTTTTTGTTCTGTGTTGCAAAGTGTTCCACTATTGCATCAACTACTTCATAACCATAGGTTTTCATTTGATCGTATGGTAATTCCAGCGTCGCTTTATTTTGAATTTTCACGTATTTGCTTTTAATTTTTTTGGAAGTGCAAAATTACGGTTTTAGGAAGGGATATTCGGATTTCCCACAATAAATACAGGAAAAAACTCATAGGCCTTTGAGACCTGTGAGGTTTAGACACCAAAAGTTTTGAAGATTTTTACTATTCCACAATCATTTTCATTGTAACAGTTTGCGCATTATTGCTGAAATTCACAAAATACAAACCCGAAGGAAGATTTATAGATAGCGTTTGTTGTCCGTAAGAAATCTTTTTCGAAGAAATCAAATTGCCCTGAATCCCGTAGATTTGGACTTTTTCAAATGAAAAAATATTATTGAAATTCATTTCATTTTTTACGGGATTTGGATATAAGCTGAAGTTTTCAATTGTATTTTCCGCAATCCCCAAAACGCCACAAAGGAAAGGTTCAAAAGTAACTTCACCCAAAGTTGGGTCGTCCACACTGTGGAAAATAACGTCTTCCACTTGTTCGGGTGTGCTTTGTTGGCCTTCAATCCAGCAGTTGTGTTTTGCTGTAATTTGGTTAGCGGTATTGTTGTAAAGCGCATAAACTACGCCGCCGTTACCATTTTCAGAAAACACATTTAGTCCTAAGTTTCCACTATCATCACCTAGATTAATCAACGCTTGGTCCTGCAAAGTAATGCCCCAAAGATTTCTTCTTATTTGGTTTCCAGAGGCAATCACTTCCGCACCAGCGGTTGAAGTATTTAGGTTGATACCACTTCCGCCCAGATTGGGGTTGCCTTGGGTATTGTTGTCTTCAATGATATTGTTGGTAATCTCTGCCGAATTTACAGGCCCAAGAATAGTGATGCCATAACGATTGCTACGTAAGATGTTATTATTTACAACCGTATTGATATTACCGCCCACAAAGTTAGCAATTGCAATACCCCCAACATTGGTCAAAGCCGGGTCGCCAATTATTGTGTTTTGGATAATCTGCAAAGGCTCATTGGCCAAGGTTGTACCCATATTTATTTGTGGCCGATTGGCATTATCCGTAGTATTGCCTTCAATCATATTATTGAAAATATAACCCGACACTTCAGAGTTTGCCGCTGAACCAATAGCTGGATTTACATTGAATGAAATGGTATTGTTGGTTATTTGCGGCATGCCGCGGGAAAGTTGGATTACCGCACTTGTAGTAGCTCCAGAAACATTATTGATAAGTGTACAATTATCTATGGAGAAAGTTTCTGTCAAAACCCGAAGCCCACCACCGTATTGAATGGTTGCATTCTGTATATTTATTACTGAAAATTCTTCAAAACGAAATCCTTTGTAAGGTATATTTTCATCCACAGCGGTAATGTTCACGGCGTTGGAGGCTACAGTAAATGTTCCAAAAACGGTAACCAACAAATCTGCTCCAATGGAAAGGGTTAAGTCAGAATTGATTATTACGGTGTCATTTGCAGAAATAGTAAGATTTCCCAAAAGCGTGTAATCACTTCCAGAAGTAGTGATTGTGGACGGACTTGCAGCAGCAATATCATCTAATGTCCACACTACACCTGTATTTGGGGTTGTGTAATCCTGGGCAAAGGTAAAGGCAGAAATTAAAAGCGTTAAGAAAGTACTAAGAATAATGTTTTTCATGGTCTAATTTTTTTAAGTCGCAAAAATAGAAATATACGGTTAGGCAAAAAAGTTATTTAAGTGGTTTTACATCTTTCCAAAAGGACTAACTTTGAAAGATGGTATTATACTTTTTGATAATCTTCTTCATCATTAGCACTTATTTTCCTGCGACGAGGAATCCACATTGGTTTTTTAGAACAGCTGATTTTGTTCGGCTTCAGTCTCTTCTTGTACAAAGTGTTTTACTGTTGCTTTTTCTTTATTTTGAAAAGAAATTCACAGCCTTCAGTTGGATATTGCTAACTGGGCTTGTTGCTACAATGATTTACCAACTATACAAAGTATTTCCTTACAGTTCCTTTTTTCCAAGAAGAAGATCGCACGCCGCAACAGATGGACACGTTTCCATATTAGCGGGAAATGTGTTGCAAACCAATTCGTGTTTTTCCGATTTTTTGAATGAAATTAAACGTTTCAACCCAGATTTGGTGCTTACGATGGAGACAAATAAGGAATGGGAAAACCACCTCTCAGAAATTGAAAAAGAGTATCCGTTTACCGTAAAAGTGCCATTGGAAAACTTATATGGAATGCACGTTTATTCAAAAAAAGAATTGCAGAATATTGAGGTTAAATATCAAATTGAAGCTGACAAGCCCTCGATTTTTTTTGATTTTCCCTCAGCAGGAAATCCACCGATTTTTTTTTGTTGCCTACATCCTGCACCGCCGAGCCCAACGGAAAACGAAACCTCGAAAGAACGCGATGCCGAACTGATGCTTACAGGTAAACAAATTCGCAATAAAGACAAACCAACGGTAGTTTGCGGCGATATGAACGATGTGGTTTGGAGCCGAACCACGCGGCTCTTCAAAAAAATGACGGGAATGATAGATCCGCGCGTGGGCCGTGGTTTTTTTTCTACTTATAATGCCAATTACATTTTTCTTCGGTTTCCGTTGGACCATCTTTTCCACACAAAAGATTTATACGTTGGGAGAATGGTGCGCTCCAAGAATTTTGGCAGCGACCATTTTGCGATGTATTATGAAATCTATCACAAAAGAAATGCACAAATTCCCAAAAACCCGAATTTGAACGGAAATGACAAAGAGGAAATTGAGGAGCTGATTGAGAAAGGAGGAGATGGTCAATAAAAATTTCTCCACTGAAACGGTTTTCATTAGTATAAAAGGAGACCCTAAAACGTTGGGAATCTTTATCTTAAAATCTAATAAAACCTCAATTGCCAAAAAACAAGACTTTCTTATTTCTCCATTTTCCAAACCCAACACAAAAAATGGTGGCTGAACTAAGCCGAAGCTAAGAATGGCTAACATTATGGTTAGTTTTTTCCTAACCTTTAACCAAAATTTATTATGCGTGCATAACAAAAAAAAGAAATATATCCGTAACTTCGCACACGAGCAATTCCATCCTCATTTCAAAGTTTGATTTGCCAATATTTTACAATCCAAAAACAATTTAAAAATGAAAATATTAGTCTGTATAAGTCACGTACCGGACACAACTTCAAAAATCAATTTTACCGACGGTGATACCAAATTTGATACTAACGGTGTTCAATTTGTAATAAACCCAAACGATGAATTCGGCCTTACCCGCGCAATGTGGTTTAAGGAAAAACAAGGCGCAACCGTACATGTTATAAATGTTGGTGGCCCAGAAACAGAGCCTACCCTTCGCAAAGCTTTGGCTATTGGTGCCGATGAAGCCATACGCGTAAATACGCCAGCAACCGATGGTTTTTCAGTAGCAAAACAACTTGCAAACGTCGCAAA
>DAIMFZ010000041.1:8810-14518 GCA_036724225.1 Aequorivita sp. | reverse complement strand
AAGTATAAGCTTTTAAGGAATTTCTTCACTTTTTTAAATTTGTTTCAGGTTTCAGGTCGTTTTTTTCATCATCGGTCATCGGTCATCGAGCACCCAGCATCCTTATCTCGGAATTTCGATGGTTTCAATAATCTGTTGCACCACTTTATCAGCCGTTATTCCTTCCATTTCGCGTTCTGGCGTAAGTATAATTCTGTGTCTTAAAACTGAAGGAGCTATTTTTTTAATATCGTCCGGTGTTACAAAATCGCGACCGTTCATCGCTGCCAAAGCTTTGGAAGCATTCATAATTGCCAAGGATGCACGCGGCGATGCGCCTAAAAACAAGTTGGCGTTAGTTCGTGTATTATCAACAATTGCTGCGATGTATTTCAGCAGATTGCTTTCAATAATTATTTGCTTTATCGTGTGCTGATATTCGGCGATTTGTTTCGCATCCAAAACCCGAACTACACTATCCAAAACGAAAGCATCTTTCCGGTTGTGTTCGTTTTCAAGTATGTGGATTTCCTCTTCCAAACTTGGGTAAGGCACGTTTATTTTGAAAAGAAAACGGTCCAATTGGGCTTCGGGCAATGCGTAGGTTCCCTCCTGCTCCACAGGGTTTTGGGTGGCGAAAACCAAAAATGGCGGTTGCATTTTATATTCGGTGCCGTCCATAGTTACTTGGCGTTCTTCCATTATTTCGAATAGTGCCGCCTGTGTTTTGGCAGGAGCACGGTTAATTTCGTCAATCAAAATGATGTTTGAAAAAATGGGGCCTTTTTTGAATTCGAATTCGCTGTTTTTCACATTGAAAATCGAAGTTCCCAAAATATCGCTCGGCATCAAATCGGGCGTGAATTGGATTCTGCTGAAATCTACATCCAAAGTCTTTGCTAATAGTTTTGCAGTCAACGTTTTCGCAACGCCCGGCACACCTTCAATCAACGAATGACCGTTGGTCAAAATTGAAATGATAAGCATTTCCAGCATATCGTGCTGGCCAACGATTACTTTTCCCAGTTCGGTTTTTATTTTTCCAACGGCTTCCTGCAGATTTTTTAAATCGATTCGCGAGTTGAATTCCAACGGATTGTCCTGTGTTTCTTCCATAATTTTATAGTCTAAATGCTTCTATTTGCTTATTCAGTTCCAGCAAATCGGCTTCGCTGTGAACAGATTTTTCTTTTAAGTGTTTTATTAAATGCATCAATTTCTGGCTCTTTTCAAAAGTGTTTCCACTTTTCAAAGCCAATTTTTTGATGAAATCTTCCGTAATTTCATTGGTATTCAAATAGTATTTTGAACGAAGGGATTCCATAAAATAAGTAATTTTCTTCGCAATAATATTGCTGTAATCTTTATGTTGAAAATACAAATCGCCGATGGTTTTCGTGAATTCCACCGAAGTATTTTGTAGCGGTTCCAAAACATCCACAATTCGCTGTTCGCGTTTTCCTTTGAAAAGTACAAAAATCAACAATCCCCCAATCAAAACATAATACGCCCAAGAGAGTGGCGCTTGATCCAAAATAAACCGCATTGGCGATGTGACCACCTTTCTGCCGGATTTGAGATATTCATCCCAGTAAATTTTGTCCGCATCAATATACGAAAGCACGTTGGCGGCGTATTGTTCGTTGCCTTTCAGCAAATAATAGTTTGAAAACGCCTCTGGCAAATTGTGCAAAAGAAACTTACCTTTTCCATAATTCACTTTTACATAATTTAGCTCTTCAAGTTTTGGTTTATCGGAATCATAATACCCCAATGCCGTGGTTTTCAAAGTGTCTATTTCAACAAAATAAGTTTTAAAAACCCCTTTTTTGAAAGCGGGAAGCGAATCCTGTTTTAACGATGGGGAAAAAAATTTCGGATGAAGTTCTTCCTCGAGAATATTGTAATTGGTCGATGAATCTAATTGCAACGAATCGCGCAAAAAATTGCTGATGCTTCGCGAAGAGATAAACACTGTGTTTCCATTTTCAACATATTTTAAAATTTCATCTGCCTGTCTTTCATCAAATATTACATCTTCGTTTATGAAAACGTAAGCCGAATTTTGTGTGTAAGTGCTGTCCGTTAGAAAAACGTACGGATCTTTCTCAATTTTTTCCATTTCCGCATTTTTGAAAAGCGAAGATATTTCCTCAAAAAGCACAAACCCACCAAATGGTATTTTGTCCGTGGAAGTATAGCTGGCGCGCCAATCTATTGGTTTTGGGCGCACGAGCTCCGTAATCACAATGCCCAGCAACGCAATTCCGAAAATCCAAAGCACTCTTTTTGAACGTTTATCCAGCATTTTTCAAGTTTTGGTTCAAGCGTTCAAAATCTTTTTCGGCATTCTCAAAACCCGCTTTGTCCAGCGCAAATTCGCCGTACCAAATATTGTCATACAAAAAGGACGTCTTTTTGAAGCTTTCCTTCAAACCTTCATTTTCAATTTCGCGGTAATAATCGCTATTCGTTTTTTCAAAATGCCACTCAATAATATTATTCAGTGACAGTAATTTCAACGATTTTAGATACATATACCGAATAGCCAAGCGGTAATTTTCTTCCTTTAAAGCGTTTTTTATGTAGCTGTCCAAATCCACATTTTCAATATGCTCCTCTTGGATATTGAGCGGTGACACCATCTTGCTTTGTCTGCTGAAAAACGACGAAGCATTATCGCCGACGAGCAGTTTCACCAAAATATAAATTGCGAAAATGATGAGCAGTATGTACACAATAATTTTTATAAGCTGATACATTTCGGGCGAAAGATGGATGCCGAAAAGTTCCCCAAGTTTGTTGAAAAACCACTGTATGGCTCGCCCCAAAAAGTTTTCGGCCTCACCTTCCACGGTATCGTAATCAAAATCACTTCCGGAATATTTTTCAGATAAATTTTCTGAAAAATGTTTTTGCACAACTTTGCTACTATCCACTGTAACAGTCAAACTATCCTTTCCTGATGCGGTGGCGGCAAGGGTATTCAAAAGAAAAAATAATATGAAAAGGAATCTATTCACCCGCACCAATGTTATCAATGCGTTCGCGGGTGGCTTCATTGTACGTTTCTTCGTGAAGGGAATAATAAAGAATACCGTTCACAAACTGCGCCAGCGATTGGTTAATGGTATAAAGTATCAAAACCAGTGAAAGTGCAAGCGTCCAAACCACGTTTGACACGGGCGAATTGGCAAGATCCACGCCTGTGTCCAACGAATGGAAGGCGTAAATACCTATCAAAATTCCCGGAACCATCAAAACGACCATCATTAAAATGCCGAGCAACATGCCAATTACCAAATTTGAGAGCACACTTTTCCAAAAGAATTTTCTCAGCAATTTCCAGCCTTCGCCGAACGCGTCGGTCACTTCTTTATTGTCGTTTATCATCGCCATAAACGACAGGCCCATCCAGCTGGTGTAGGCCAAAATCATTATATAATAGGCGAAAGTTCCCAATAGTGGAATAAAGGAGATTATCACGCCAACAACCATTACCCCAAGGTACATAAGCATCATTAAAACGATAAAGAGTGCAATTTTCCCAAGGTTTTGTTTCACCACTTCCCATACTTTTCTTTTATCTACCGCTTCGCCTTTATTCGCTTCGTATTGAATCATATAAACCGCGGCAAGGCTGTAATTTAGTATTGCCGTGATAAGAAAAAGCAACAAAAAACCGAGAGATCCTGCAACGAGAAAAGCTATATAATTGGAGGGATCATTGCCAATTCCAAAACCCGTTGGCGCTAAAAATGCACCTACAAGACCAGTGACCAAAAGGTAACTCACACCCAGAAATCCGAGAATAAAAATTCCGTTGTAACTGATGAAAATATTTAAAAATGGTTTGAAATTCTGTTTAAAAAACTCAAAATAGGTAGTGATCATTTCGCCTATATCGCGTTGCTGTTTAAGCTGTATGTGTTTGTGTTGCATGCTTTTTGTTGAGAATGATTGGATAAATAACGTAATAAAAAATAACAAGTGCCAAGGAACTAAAAATAATGGTCATTGCCAACCAAACGGGCATATTGCTGTAGCGAGTTATGAACCCTTCAATAAACCCAGCAATGATGAAAAACGGAATGGTGCTTACAACAATCTTAAGACCGTCCTTTGCGCCTTTCAGAAATGAAACTTTCCGCGAATATGTTTTTGGGAAAAGAATGCTGTTGCCCATCACCATTCCCGCACAGCCCGCAATAACGATTACAGAAATTTCAATGGTTCCGTGCAACCAAATACTTTTTGATGCCTCAAAAAGCAAGTCGCGAGTGTAGAAAAAAGTGAAAAAAGCACCGAGCATAACACCATTGCTGAACAGCAAATATGCTGTTCCCAAAGAAGTAATCACTCCGAAGGCATAAGCCAAAAACGCAACACGAATGTTGTTGATGGTTATTCCCAAAAAGGTGCCAATTTCGCTGCCGCTTTTATAAATGGCGGTTGGGTCGCCTTTATCAATATTGTTTAAAGTTTCGTTTACGTAGCCATCGCCCAAAATCAAACGAACGAAGGAATCATCATTAAATGCTGAAATTGAACCAATTGCAGTTGCGATTGCGAAAATCATAAAAGAAAACAAAAGCATACGTTGGTGCTGACGGAAAAACAGCGGAAATTCATATTTCCAAAAACTTACAATACGGTTTTTTGATTCTTTTTTATTCTTATAAATCTTTTGATACGCCTGTGAAGATAACGAATTTAGATACAGAAGCGCTTTGATGTCTGGATAATAGGTTTGCGTATAGGCAAGGTCATTGGTAAGTTGGATGTAATGGTCGGCAAGCTGGTCTGGACTTATTTTTGAATTAAGTGTGATTGCCTTTTCAAATGCAATCCATTTTTCCTTATTTTGCTTGACGAATGCCGCTTCGCGCATCTGCTGAAATTTTCGATAAATATAACCACTTGCTTTTACATGGCAAACTTAGAAATCAATACAACCCAAAACGTAAATCTGGACTACAAAATAGTAAGTGTGGGCGAGCGTATCCTGGCTTTTTTAATAGATTTCTTTCTCTTTTTTGTGTATTTCTATTTGGTTGAATTGGCCACAGAAGCTATGAATATGGCATTTAGCGACCATTGGACCGTTTTCGGACTGCAGCAATTGTTGCTTTTGCCGGTGATGTTCTATTCGCTTTATATGCACATACTTTTCAACGGAAGAACGGTTGGTAAAATGGCAATGAAAACCCGAGTGGTAAAAGTGGACGGAAGCCCAGCACGCTGGAGCGATTATATGGTTTTGTGGTTGCTCCGTTTGGTTGATATTTGGATATTTTTGGGTTCCATCGGCTTGCTCTTCATTATTTTTTCGGATAAACGGCAACGCGTAGGCGATCACGCTGCGGGCACGGTTGTTATAAGCACAAAAAACACAGTGAAAATTAGTCACACTATTTTAGAGGAAATTGCCGACAATTACCAACCGAAGTTTTTAAACGTGACCAAGCTTACCGACAAGGATGTGCGTCTCATTAAAGAAACCTATCTTATTGCATTGAAATCAAACGATTTTAAAACCTTGAATGCACTTCGGAAAAAAGTGGAAAGTGTTTTGGAAACTTCTTCCGATTTATATGATAAACAATATATAGATACCGTTTTGCGCGATTATAACCATTTTACCCAGAACATGTGAAGCTAATATTACTTATAGATATTCTAGGAACCATTGCGTTCGCCATTTCTGGAGTGCTAACGGCGCTCAACAA
>DAIMFZ010000041.1:7236-8710 GCA_036724225.1 Aequorivita sp. | reverse complement strand
ATATTCTAGGAACCATTGCGTTCGCCATTTCTGGAGTGCTAACGGCGCTCAACAAACGGTTGGATCCATTCGGGATTTTGATAATTGCGTTTGTAGCAGCCGTTGGCGGTGGTACATTGCGCGACATACTTATTGAAGCACCCATTGCGTGGATGCGGAATCTTACTTATGTGTATGTCATTTTTGGATCTACTATTTTTGCAGTTGCTTTCAGAAAGCGGCTCGGTCATATTCGGCGTTCCCTGTTATTGTTTGATACAATTGGAATTGCGCTTTACACAATTGTTGGCGTGGAGAAGGGTATTGCCGCAGGTTTTCCGCCTATAATTTGTATTGCTTTGGGAACGATAACAGCTTGTTTTGGCGGTGTGCTTCGTGATATACTTTGTAATGAAATCCCTATAATTTTTAGAAAGGAAATTTATGCAACGGCTTGTATTTTGGGGGGTTCTGCCTATTTCTTACTTCATTATACCCCGATTACCGAAACTTTTATTGTTATCATTTCCGGTTCTATTGTATTCATTGTTCGGTTGCTCGCGGTTTATTTCAATCTTTCTTTGCCTAGTATTTATAGGAAGGATGAGTTGAAGTGATTTTTTATGAGACTGCTCTACGAAGAAGAATTAATAATTTGCTTCAGTAATTTATTTCAACTAACCCAAAAATTCCATACTCTACTGAAAACAAAATGCCGCAGATAGCGCGGCATTTTTTTATTAAAACTATTTGTGAAGACCTAGGCCGTAACCTCAGTTTCAACAGTTGCAAGGTAACGTTCGGCATCAAGGGCAGCCATACAACCTGTACCGGCTGCGGTTACTGCTTGGCGGTATTCCTTGTCCTGTACATCGCCACTCGCAAACACGCCGGGCTTGTTGGTTTTGGTGGTTTTCCCTTTGGTAATTAGATAACCAGTGTCGTCCATATCCAACTGGTCCTTAAAGATTTCAGTATTTGGTTTATGGCCAATGGCAATGAAAAGCCCCGTGATTTTTATTTCTTCCTTTTCGCCCGTTTGGTTGTTTACCATACGCAGACCTTCCACAACTTGGTCGCCCAAAACCTCATCAACTTCAGTGTTGTAGCATACTTCCAAGTTTTTGGTGTTATTAACTCGGTGTTGCATTGCTTTTGAAGCTTTCATATGATCCTTGCGGACAAGCATAGTTACTTTGTTGCAAATATTTGATAAATACGTGGCTTCCTCAGCAGCTGTGTCCCCCGCACCAACGATGGCCACATCTTGGTTTTTGTAGAAAAATCCATCACAAACGGCACAGGCAGAAACGCCACCTCCACGCAATTTCTGCTCACTGGGGATTCCCAAATATTTTGCGGTGGCGCCCGTTGAAATAATAACCGTTTCGGCTTCAAGTTTTGTGGAATTGTCCACCGTTATTTTATGAATTCCGCCCACTTCACTGCTAAACTCAACGTTGGTAGCCATCCCGATGCGAACTTGTGTTCCAAA
>DAIMFZ010000041.1:4968-7226 GCA_036724225.1 Aequorivita sp. | reverse complement strand
ATTGAAGCATGATATGTGGGCCGTCCACGCCATCTGGATAACCGGGAAAATTGTCAACTTCGGTAGTGGTGGTCAACTGTCCGCCAGGCTCCATTCCTGTGTAGAGAACGGGTTTTAAATCGGCACGTGCAGCATAAATGGCAGCGGTATATCCAGCTGGACCAGAGCCGATAATTAGGCATTTTATTCTTTCAATTGTTTCGCTCATGATATTTTTTTCAACATTATTTCGAAGGGCAAAAATAACAACTTTCAAAGTAATGTCCCTTAAAAGTTATCAAGAATTGCCACATATCCATTACACGCCTATATTGCTTTTCTACGGAAGATTGATTTGAAGTGTTTCAGAACATTTGTACCGTAGGGTTTTAAATTCTTCTTTGTCCCTTTCAATCTCTTTCTTCCAAAACGGAACCATTTCAGAAAGTTTCTGCTCCCATTCCTTCGATTTTGCTTTTTCGGGAAAAGCAAAATGCAATAGGTCAATCATAATATCCACTGCTACCGAAGCTCCTGGTGATGCACCCAAAAGTGCTGTGATGCGGCCATCTTTGCTGTGAACCACTTCGGTTCCAAATTCTAGGATGCCTCCCTCCTCCTCGTCGCGTTTAATGATTTGGACACGCTGACCGGCTATTTTTAAGTCCCAATCAGAACTTTTTGCTTCTTTTACAAACTTCCGAAGTTCCTCCATCCTATCCTCATGGCCCATCCGCACTTCTTCAATCAAATATTTTGTGAGCGGGATATTATGCCAAAAAACACCCCACATCGAGGGAATATTGTCCCATTTAATGCTTTTGAAAAGATCTAAAAACGAACCCTGTTTTAAAAATTTAGTACTAAAACCAGCAAACGGCCCAAACAATAACTCTTGTTTACCGTCTATATAACGCGTATCCAAATGTGGCATGGACATTGGTGGTGCGCCCACTTCAGCCTTGCCGTAAACTTTGGCGTGATGTTTTTTGATTACGTTTGGGTTGTTACAGATTAGCCATTGTCCACTCACGGGAAAACCTCCATAGCCTTCCTTTTCCTTAATTTCCACTTTTTGTAATAGTGGCAACGCACCGCCACCCGCACCGATGAAAACGTGTTTGGCATCGCAATGCATTTTTTTCTTGGTTTCAAGATTCTTTATTTTCACCAACCAATCTTCGTCTTTTGTGGGATCTATGTCTTCCACTTCGTGTAATGTATAGACAGGTGTGTCAAATTTTTCTTCCAGTATTTCGAAATATTTTCGGGTAAGTACCCCATAATTCACTTCAGTTCCCAATTCCATTCGGGTGGCGGCGATCTTTTCAGGTGTATTTCTCCCCGCCATCATTAAGGGAATCCATTCTTTCATTTTATTGAAATCACTCGAAAATTTCATTCCCTCGAACAATATATGCTTGGTCATTTCATCTACACGCTTTTTTAAAAAAACCACATTATTTTCACCTTCCACCCAACTGTGATGTGGTACGGGATGTATAAAATCTTTGGGGTTTTCTATAAAATTATTGTTTAATAAAAAAGACCAAAACTGCTTCGATTTTTCAAACTGTGTACAAACATGAATTGCTTTTGATATGTCTATGGAGCCATCTCCCTTTTCAGGAGTGTAATTCATTTCGCAAAAAGCGGAATGACCCGTTCCCGCATTGTTCCACGCGGATGAACTTTCCAAAGCTACCCTGTCCAGCCTTTCGAGTATAAGGATTTTTTGGTTTTTGTCAATCAATTTCAACATCAGCGCGAGTGTGGCACTCATAATTCCACCGCCTACGCAGATTAAATCGTATTCTTTTTCAAAGGGTTTGTTTAATGCCATTTCTTTTGAAGTTTACTCAAAATTAAACAATCAAATATACCTTTCCACTTAAAGAAGTAATAATACTTTTTTGAATTGAAAGCCTCGCAAAATAATTGAGCAATTATTGTAAAAGCAACTTGCCCAACTTTATAATTTGGTTATTTTTGCCTTTCCATTTTTGGAATTTGGAATTCGGGATGTAACACTTCGACTACGCTCAGTATAAACTGCGCCACTTGAATATCTTGAAAGCAAATAATCAACGTGCTTCATTTAAAGCACGGAATTAAAACATTATTCGGGATGTGGCGCAGCCTGGTAGCGTACACGTCTGGGGGGCGTGGGGTCGCAAGTTCAAATCTTGTCATCCCGACTTTAAAGAAGACATCTTTTACGGTGTCTTCTTTTTTTTTTGGGGGTGGTGCAACAAAACCACCACGGAAGTGGTTTTGTT
>DAIMFZ010000041.1:0-4868 GCA_036724225.1 Aequorivita sp. | reverse complement strand
GTGCCGTTCCCACGACATGAGCAAGTTCATCCCGAAGTTTCGGGAAGGTCATCTTAACTCTAAAAAAAATGGTGACTTCTTTTTTTTTGGGGGTGGTGCAACAAAACCACCACGGAAGTGGTTTTGTTGTGCCGTTCCCACGACATGAGCAAGTTCATCCCGAAGTTTCGGGAAGGTCATCTTTTACGATGCCTTCTTTTTTTTAGATATTATAACGAAGAATTTTTAAAGTGAAATAATTGCCACCAACGCACTGATAGAAATAACGACCCACAGCGAAACCCCGAGAATCATCGGCTTCCAACCAGCGGATTTTATTTTGTCCAAGGAAAGTCCAGCACCAATAAGAAACAAAGTAAGCACCAATAATGATTTTGAAATGCTAGTAATGCTTTCGGTAATAATTTCCGGAATGGCAAGGTAGCTGTTCATAATGATGGCCAAAATGAAGAGGAAGATGAAATACGGAATTTTCACACTTTTTCCCTTTCCCTTAAATAGAAATACAGAAAGAATAGAAAGTGGAATGATCCAAAGTGCTCTTGCCAATTTAACTGTTGTTGCCACTTTTAGTGCCTCTTCACCAAAAGTATAGGCCGCACCGACCACTGAACTGGTGTCGTGTATGGCAATGGCGCACCAAAGGCCAAACTCGTGTTGGCTCAACCCTAAAAGATGACCCAAAGGAGGAAAAACGATAAGGGCAATAGAATTCAGAAGAAATATTACACCCAAGGAAATTGAAATATCTTTTTCCGAAGCATTGATCACAGGTGCAACGGCAGCAATGGCGCTTCCTCCGCAAATGGCGGTGCCAGAGCTGATAAGGTGGCTGCTTTTGCGGTTCATTTTCAACCATCTTCCAAAAAAATAGCCGAGAATCAAGGTTAAGGAAATTGAAAACACGGTCAAAATAAACCCGTCTTTTCCCGCTGCCAAGGTTTCCTTTAAATTCATGCCAAAACCCAAACCGACTACGGCAATTTTCAAAAGCCAATTTACCGCTTTACTGTTTAGCGTCAAGAAAGGATGACCCAAAAAATAAGAGAACAAAAACCCGCCGACTAAAGCTATTGGGCTACTTACATAGCCAGAAATGCACAAAACCATGCAGATTATAAAAAGAACTTTTATAAGGGTCTCTTTATCTTTTATAACCTTTTTCATTATAGACTGGTTGTTATTTTATTGAGCAATGTGTCAAAACTAATTTCATTTAATAAGAATTCTAGTTTGTGGTTTAAGATTTATTGTTTGGGATTTGGGTTTTCCGTAGTTCGGAATAAATCTTCATCCTTAAAAACAATTGTCCGGTGTGGATAAGCCAAATCAATTCCTTCCTTGTCGAAGCGTTTTTTCACACTTTCCAAAAGATCGCATCTCATATTAAAAGAATCGTCATAATTTCTTGCCCAACACCAAGCCCGAACAGTGAGTGTAGATTCATTTATTGAAATAACCGCGGTGCGTACCACATCCTTTCCATCCAAAACATCTATGGCCGAACGATTATCAATAATCAGCGGATGTGCTTCACATTCCTCTTTCATGATTTTTTTAGCCAAAGCTAGATCGCTTTCATAGGAAATTTGAAACTCGATGCGTTCGCATATCTTTAATTCCCCGAGATTATAATTAATAATTATTTCCTTATTAATTGTTGCATTGGGAACAACTATCATTTTATTTTCAAAATTACGGATTACTGTATGTCTCAAAGTAATATCTACAACTGTACCCACCATAGTGTCGGTAAGTTTTATTATATCGCCTATTTTAAACGGTTTAAAAGAAATAATAAAAACGCCTCCCACCAAATTCGCCAAAGCTTCCTGCGATGCCACACCTGCTATCAATGCTATAACTCCAGCTCCTCCAAGAGCTGCCTGTGCAACTCCCTTTAAAGAAGGAAAGGCCAGAAGTGCTATCAACAATCCAATGGTATAAACCACAAAAATAGCTATATAACGTAAAAACTTAAAGGCAGTTGGGTCCTCCTTGTCAGTTATTTTACGTTTAATACTATTCTTAAACCAAATGTGCACAGAAGAAGCGATCACTATGGAAATAACTGAAACAATACCCAAATATAAAACCACTTGAAATTCGTGTTTTAATTTCTGATATTCATCTCCAAAAAACAAGAAAACGAGAGCCATAAATCCGATTACTATCCACAACGCGTTTAAGATTCTCTTTACCAAGTTTATTGCCGTTGGTTGACTTCTTGGCGACCTCTTTAGCTCTTTTTTAACTAACCATTTATGAAAGAAATTGGTTACAAATCTAAGAAATACAACTCCTACTACTACTAATACAGAGTAGAGAAGTTCGGTTTGATATGTTTCAAAAAATGTTGTCATAAACTCAAAAAATATTTGTTATTTTCAATCTCTATTCAAACTTTAATTACCTTGGAATAGGCTGAATGTATTTCTTCTTCTCCCGTATTAAATAAATTCCCCACAAGATAAGCAATCCGCCAATTACATACCAGACGCTGAACCTTTCCCCGTCCAGCAAACCCCAAACAACTGCAACCAACGGTAGTAAATAGGTAACGGTACTCGCAAAGACCGCAGAAGTGTTCTGTATTAATTTATAATATAAAATGATTGCGATGGTAGTTCCCATAATCGTTAAAATACTTAAAGACCCTAAGGAATGCCAAGTTTGTGGATTTGCTTCAAAATGACTGAAGAATCCTGAAAAAATCAAAACCAATAATGAAGGGATCATCCAGAACGAGAATACTGCCCCCGAAAGTTTTAAGGAGGGTACATGCTGCAACTTTTCTTTTATAATCAGCCCTGCTACTGCATAACAAGCGGTTGCCAAAACCACTAAAAGTGCATAGCCCAGTTTTGATTCCTCGGAAGTGGTTTCAGAAAAATACATCAACATTGCAGCCCCCGCAAAACCTATAAATGCCCCTAAAACCTGTAACCATTTACTTTTAATTCCAAAGAGAAAAAAGCCGAATACCAAAACGAAAACGGGTACCAATGAGTCCAAAATTCCAGCCAATGAACTGCTTACCCGAGTTTGGGCAATGGGGAAAAGATACATCGGTAAAAAATTACCGAAGAAGCCTGTTAGAGCAACCCAGAACAAAGTATTCTTTTTCATTTTCCAAAGAGTTGGAAAACCAATAAATCCCAAAATTAGTCCCGAAACCGCAACTCTAAAAGCCCCAATTTCATAAGGCGAAAATGCCAGTAACGATTTCTTTATTAAAATAAAGGAACTGCCCCAAGTTAGACCGATTACTATTAATAAAAACCATCGATTTTCTAAAAATTTTCGCATTTAAGGAGTTTTATCTTTCCGCTATTTTTCCGTGTATGAGGAAGATGGCAAATTTATATATTTTTATTGTAGACTGGCGGTTGAAGCTATATTATTAGATAGCCCATTTGCAAAAAACCCAAACTGCAGCCGCAAGTAGAATTTTAGCTAACTAACAATTGCCAACAATAAGGAAATTTATTATTTTCGGATGTATCTTCGCAACTGCTTTGCGCAATTGTAATTAAAATACAAAGTTTTAATTTTTTGAAGAATATTTTTAGCCTTATAACACTTCCCTAAAATGGATGCTATCCTCAAGGAACTTGCCGAACAGTTTCAATTACCGCTTCACAATCCGGTATTGATATTTTCAATGGTGCTGTTTATCATCCTATTGGCCCCAATATTATTGAACCGAATTAGAATTCCTGGCATTATTGGGTTAATCGTATCTGGGATTATTATTGGTCCAGCGGGTTTGAACATATTGGAGAAAAGCCTTTTTGTCGAAGTTTTTTCAACCATCGGACTTCTGTACATTATGTTTATAGCTGGCCTGGAATTGGATTTAAACCAGTTTAAGGCAACCAAAAATAAGAGTCTGATTTTTGGATTTCTCACCTTTTCAATTCCACTTGGAATTGGCTTCCCAGTATGCCACTACCTATTGGGATTCGATTTCAACGCAAGCCTTCTAACGGCAAGTATGTTTGCCACCCATACTTTGGTGACCTATCCCATAGTGAGTAAGCTTGGGGTATCAAAAAATATCGCCGTTGCTATTACCGTGGGGGGAACCATTTTAACGGACACGGCCGTACTTATAATGTTAGCCGTGATTTTAGGATCGCATAATGGGGGGCTTACCCAAGAATTTTGGATTCGTTTAGCGATATCCTTGCTGTTATTTTCGGCTTTTATGTTCCTCGTAATTCCGAAAATCGCAAAATGGTTTTTTAGAACATTGGAGAGCGAAAAACATTCGCACTATATTTTCGTGCTTTCGGTAGTATTTTTTTCTGCGTTTTTGGCTGAGTTGGCAGGGCTGGAACCCATCATAGGTGCTTTCGTGGCCGGATTGGCACTGAACAAACTTATTCCGCATTCATCGGCATTGATGAACAGAATTGAATTTATTGGAAATTCACTTTTCATTCCCTTTTTCTTGATTAGTGTAGGAATGGTAGTTGATGTTAGTGTTATTTTAAGCGGCCCGATGGCACTTGTTATTGCAGGTACATTGACTGTGGTGGCAATTACTGGAAAATGGACCGCTGCTTTTTTTACCCAGTTGATTTTCAGATTTTCAAGAGGGCAACGAAAATTGATTTTCGGCTTGAGCAGCGCGCATGCAGCAGCTACTCTGGCAGTAATTCTGGTTGGATTTAATGCGGGGATTCTGGATGCAAATATTCTAAACGGAACGGTGGTTCTAATACTTATTACCTGCATTATCGCTTCCTTCGCCACAGAAAGTGCAGCGAAAATGATTATTCGTGATTTAGAGGGAGATGAGGAATTACAATCAATTTCCGCTGTAAACACTGAGCATATTTTGATTCCTATTGCCAATATGA
>DAIMFZ010000040.1:0-14759 GCA_036724225.1 Aequorivita sp. | reverse complement strand
AATCCCGCCAAAGGCCAAAGGTCTGAAACGTTCAGGATTATTTTTTTTGAAAACAGACGCCCCAAAAAAACTGCAGTAAATCCAACAAAAACAGGGGAATATTGAATAAAAATATTTTTAGGAATTTTATTAAAAATAAAGTATAAAACCAAACTGAACGAAAACGAAACCATGGACAGCAAACGCACCGATTTATTAGTGGAATTGCTGGCCCATACCCACAAACGTGTTATTTTTCCATAAGAAACATTTTCTGTGACAGCGAATCTTCCTCTATAATTCTCAAAGATTTTCCCGTTGGGGTAATTGGGTAATGGACACACCACTTTCACCGTGTAGCCCGATTTTCCCAAACCTTCCGCAATGCTTTGCATGCGGTTTGCAGCCGCCCCTTTTTCGGGTGGGAAATAATTGGTTATTAAGAGGATTTCTTTTGACAAATTCTTCAAATTATGTGTTAAGCAAAGAAACAAACTGTGATAACTTTCCGCTTTTGTTTCTTTTTAATACAGCAGTTCGGTCAAAAATAATCGTCAAATCCTTTTCCAAATACTCAAAAAGTGATTTTTCAATTTGCTGTTTTTCACGTTCAGAGAGTTCTTTTCTTGAAACATATTTAATTTTAAAAGTATCCAACTCCGTCTGTTCAATTACAAATTCTTTTACATTTCCATCCTTTGAAATCACACTTTTTGTAACGTAATAAAACGTAAGTCCAGGCACTGTTTTGCCGCTTGGCAGCTTTGCCATGTCGTTAGTTCGACCAATAAGTTTTTCTAAAATGGGCTTTTTATATGTGCTCGTCGTTGATAAAATACCAATATCCCCAATGTCGTAACGAATCATAGGATGAGCTTTGTTGTATAGCGAGGTAATTACAATACGCCCAGAACTTCCCAAGGGAACTGTCAAATCATTTTCATCAAGGATTTCAACAAAAAGGGTTTCGCTATTAACTACAAATTCGTTTTGGTTGTTGGTGAAAGCGATCAAATCTAGCTCTGAGGCTCCATATTCATTTATTACAGGCACTCCGAAAACTTCTCCCATCAATTTTTTGTCATCCTCAAAAAGCATTTCGCTGGTAACGATGCAATATTTTAAAGAGGGGCAAATTTGATTTAATACAATGTTTTTATCCTTGAGAAATTTTGCGAAAAACACAATAGAACTAGTATAGCCATTAATATAATCGAATTTTTTTCTTTTGAAAGAACTAAGTATTTCCTCTATTTTTTTTTCTGAAAGATCAAAAACCGGAAACCTATAGCGATGACTGAAAAAATCTTTAATCCTTTCTTTGTAATAGCCTTTAAAATCTAATGGAATTCCATAAAATCGTGCCTGTAAAGATGAATTGAAATCAATGCCCAACGTTCCAAACCGATCAATAATCTCTGCCCAAGTTAGTGCGTGGCAAAATTTATCTTTAGCAAAAATAAAGGGTGTGCCGCTAGATCCCGAGGTTTTATTAATGTAAACGGAACTCATTTTAAAATGCTTTGAAAGTCTTTCTTCCAACGGACATTGCAGGTTGCTTTTGGTCATTACGGGAATATTTTCCCATATGGGAACGTCGCTATTCCCGATGATATTTTTATAAAAAGGATTGTTTTGTATATGATAGGCAACAATCTCGTTCCGAGTTTCAAAAATGTATTTTCCAAAATTTTCTTCTGAAATATGCTGAATTTCACCCAATTTAATTTTCGCTTCGGCAATTGGAAAACCATTAAGTTTCAACGTTTTTTCAAATAAATTCATTTTGGAATATATTAGGGTGTCAATTTACAAACAATTATTTTTGACACCGAAACAAAATCGTTCAAACATGAATATTCTCATCCTTGGTTCCGGTGGTCGCGAACATACTTTTGCTTACAAATTTTCACAGAGTAATCGATGCAAAAAGCTCTTTGTAGCTCCCGGAAATGCAGGCACAGTTTCAATGGCTACAAATGTAAATATTAATCCTACCGATTTTGAGGCAGTAAAAAAATGTGTTATTGAAAACAATATTGAAATGGTCGTGGTTGGGCCCGAAGACCCTTTGGTGCTCGGGATTGCCGATTATTTTACTGAATCCCCGGAATTGAAAAATGTGATGCTCATAGGCCCTTCAAAACGGGGTGCATTGTTGGAAGGCAGCAAAGAGCGTGCAAAGGAGTTTATGGTGCAGCACAACATTCCCACGGCGGCCTATGAAAGTTTTACTGCGGAATCTTTGGAAGCGGGAAAAACTTTTTTGGAAAAATTAAAGTCGCCCTACGTTTTGAAGGCAGACGGACTGGCAGCCGGAAAAGGTGTTCTGATTTTGAAGGATTTAAACGAAGCAAAGCAGGAACTTGAAAATATGCTTGCGCACAGCAAATTTGGCGAAGCAAGTTCCAAAGTGGTTATTGAGGAATTTTTGGATGGAATTGAACTCAGCGTTTTTGTGCTGACAGACGGGAAAAATTATAAAATTCTTCCTACAGCTAAAGATTACAAGCGCATTGGCGAAGGCGATACCGGTTTAAATACAGGCGGAATGGGCGCCGTTTCTCCAGTTCCTTTTGCAGATGAAGTGCTGATGAAAAAAATTGAGGACCGAATTGTAAAACCTACTGTGAAGGGCCTTTCCGAAGAAAAAATAGATTACAAGGGTTTTGTTTTCATCGGCTTGATAAAAGTGAACAACGATCCTTTTGTTATAGAATACAACGTGCGGATGGGCGATCCTGAAACCGAAGTGGTATTGCCAAGGATAAAAACCGATTTGGTTGATTTATTGGAAGCAACCTATAGACAAAAGCTTGACAAAATAAATATTAAAATAGACGAAAAAGCCGCCGCAACGGTAATGTTGGTTTCGGGCGGCTATCCAGAAGCTTACGAAAAGGGAAAGGAAATTTCAGGTATGGAAAACGTAGAAGGCTCCATCATTTTTCACGCAGGAACAAAGATTGAAAACGGTAAAATTCTTACTAACGGCGGTCGTGTTTTGGCTGTAACTTCAATGGACACTGATTTCAGAAAGGCATTAAAAAAATCCTATCAAAACATAGAAAAACTATCTTTTAATAGGATGCAGTATCGTAATGATATAGGTTTCGACCTTTAAAAAATCAAGGATTTTCGTCGAAAGTGTATGTGCTCTCTGTGCTTTCGTTGAAACTTTTCAGTTTGAGCATCCAGTAAATAAATGTAATTGCGCCTGTTAGTAAAAGTATCCAAGAAATAACATTTGCTCCCAACCAAGTAGTCAATTCCAAATTGCGAAGTGCATCAAAAGGAATAAAAAGAACATTTTCAAAAAGAGAAGCAATTCCTTCCCAAAAACCTATCCAAGTCATATCTTTAATCTTTAGAGCACAAAAATATAAAAATTACCCCTATGCTGACAAGCTTTTTTGGAAAATCCATCCCATTGAATTATTTAATTCTCGGTGTTTTCATTGTGGTGGGTTATTTATTGGGTGCCATTTCGGGGTCTGGAGAGGTCATTTCGCCTTATTTATTGCTTGTTCATGGCGTTTTTATAATCTTGAGCGTGATGAGTATGTTGCTGTTGGATTTCATAATCCGAAAAAACCATTTAACCAAAAGTAACACTTTTGCAATTATGTTTTTTACGTGTTTTATGGTTATGCTGCCCGTTATTTTTCTTCAACCTAAAATATTATTGGTCAATGCTTTTTTAATACTAGCATTGCGGAGAATAATGAGCTTGCGTAGCGATAAAAATTCTTCGAAGAAAATTCTGGATGCGAGTTTTTGGATTACCGTGGCTTCCCTTTTTTATTTTTGGAGCCTTTTGTTATTTGTTCCGCTTTGGATCGCCATACTTCAAAAGCCAAATTCAAATTACAAACAAATGTTGGTTCCCATCATAGGTTTTTTTGCTGTTTTGCTCATAAACACCGCATATCAATTGTTGGTATATGATTCTTTCGCATGGTTTTTTAATTGGAAAGATCCAATAAGTTTTGATTTCTCGAAATATAATTCTGCCTCGGTTTTAGTGCCTGTCACTTTAATTCTTGGGTTTTATATTTGGACGGGAATGTACAGAATTTTAAGACTTTCTGCGGTTTCATTAAAAGAGAAATCCAATTATCTTCTGTTACTTTATGTGAGCTTTACTTGTTTTTTTATTGCGTTGTCGGGGCCAGAAAAAACGGGGGCAGAACTCCTTTTCATCTTGGCGCCAGTCTCCATTATTGCTGCCAATTATATCGAAAATTTTGATGCCGATCGCTACCGTAAAAAAGATGTAACTGAAGTTTGGTTTAAGGAAATCCTGCTTTGGCTGGTTGTGATTTTACCTTTTGTATTTCTGTTTTTATGAGTGCGCTGGATCTTCAAAATATTGAAAAAGAACTTAAGAAACGCCACCAATATCCCTATAAATGGTTCCGGAAGCAGAATGATGAGTGGGATCGTTATACGCAGTTTATCTATCAAATTCCCAATTGGGATGCCTTGGCCCGCAAGATTGAAATTGTGGCAGAATCGCAGGAAGTGGACAAACAGCAATTCTTTAATTACTCCGCCAACCGATGGTACAATTTCTGGAGCTCACAAGCTGTGGAACATATTTTTGGAGAGCTTGACGGGATTGAACCCGTAGCTGAAGCCAAAGATTCCGAAAAGGATTTTTATCTCCATGGAATTCCTTTTGACCATAAAACCTCAGTATTTCCGAAGCAGTTCAACAAAACTTTTGAATACGCCCAAAACCACAAGAGTGAACTCATTGAATGGCTCTACAAAAACCAAAGCACGCAAAAACGACATCACTTTAAAAACCGGCTTTTTATTGTAGTCTTTATGCGCAACGGAGAACATTGGAAACTGAAAGCGGAGATTTCCGGGCTGAAAAATGCAATCCAAAAATATGTGGTTTCTTTCCAACCCAAACAATTGCATTCCTTTACTTTTGCCGATGGACAAACAACATTGAGCGATATTATCTGGGTTTCCAAATGAACTACATAGGCAGCAAACACAAACTCTCCAGCTTTATTTTTGACACGGTTTCAGAAATCTGTGGTAAAGATCTTTCACAAAAAACGTTTTGCGACCTTTTTGCGGGAACCGGAATTGTGGGCCGAACTTTTAAACCTTTCGTAAAACAAGTCATTTCCAATGATGTGGAATATTACAGTTATGTGTTGAACCGAAACTATATCGGCAATCATACTACTTTCAATTACAAAGATTTTTTATATGAATTGAATGCCTTAAAAGGCGAAAAAGGTTTTGTTTTTCAAAATTATTCCGAAGGCGGGAAAGCTGGAAGAAACTATTTCACTTCAGAAAACGGGCAGAAAATAGATGCCGTTCGGCTTCAAATTGAAGAATGGAAGAAAACCTCCAAAATTTCAGAAGACCAATATTTTTTTCTACTTACTTCTTTACTAGAAAGTGCAGATAAAGTGGCGAACACTGCTGCGGTGTATGGTGCGTATTTAAAAAACATAAAAAAATCGGCAGCAAAAATGATGGTAATTCAATCCGCAATGACAAAAAATGATTTGTTTTCCGAAGATTTGTCACATCAAAAAAATCAAATTTTCCAAAAGGACGCCAACCAACTTATTCAGGAAATAAAGGGCGATATCCTGTATTTGGATCCGCCCTACAATGCCCGTCAATACGGTGCTAATTATCATTTGCTGAATACTATTGCAAAATATGATACCTTTGTGCCCAAGGGGAAAACGGGTCTACGCGATTACTACAAAAGCGATTGGTGCAGAACCGGAGAAGTCCTTAAAAGTTTTGAGGAATTGATTGAAAATGCACAATTTCCGTACATTTTCCTAAGTTATAACAACGAAGGATTGATGGGCCAAAAAGAAGTGCAAACGGTGATGGAACGCTTCGGAAAATACAGTCTTGAAACTAAAAAATACCAACGTTTCAAAGCAGACAAAACCGAAAACCGAAACCACAAAGCCTCCGAAACTTTTGAATATTTACACATTTTAGAAAAGAACATTTCGGCTTCGCTCAATGACCGGTGTCTGAGCGAAGTCGAAGACACAATGAAATGGTCATTTCTGCTCCGCTCAAAGACCGGTGGCTGAGCGAAGCCGAAGACACAAATAAATAATAACAATAAACAATAGCTAATGTTTTCAGACAAAGCCAACAAAATCTTCGCAGAAGTAATAAACAAATATCACAAAGTTAATACCGTGGATCAACCTTTTAGCAATCCGTACGATAAAGACAGTCAGTTGATTGAACATTTATTGTACAGAAAATGTTGGATAGACACGGTGCAGTGGCATTACGAAGACATAATTCGCGATCCGAATATTGACCCAGTTGCAGCTCTTAAATTGAAGCGCCAAATTGATGCTTCCAACCAAGACCGGACCGATATGGTGGAGTATATTGACAGTTATTTCCTCGAAAAATTCAAGGACTTTAAAGTGAAAGAGGGTGCTACGATCAACACCGAAAGCCCCGCTTGGGGAATTGACCGGCTTTCAATTTTAGCTCTGAAAGTGTATCATATGAATGAAGAAGCAACCCGCACCGATGCCTCCCCAGAACATTTGATGGCCTGCAAAGCAAAGTTGAATGTGCTGTTGGAACAGCGTGTCGATTTAAGTACCGCTATTGACCAACTATTGGAAGATATTGCACATGGCAGAAAGTACATGAAAGTTTATAAGCAGATGAAAATGTACAATGACGATGAACTGAACCCAGTGCTTCGTGGAAAAAAATAAAACTATTTTTAAACCTAACAGGTTTTCAAAACCTGTTAGGTTTTTCTAATTTCAATGGCCAAACCTTCACACATACTGGTAATCCGCCTCTCCGCAATGGGCGATGTGGCAATGACCGTACCCGTGATTCGCGTTTTGGCGCAAACCTATCCCGAGCTAAAAATCACCGTACTTTCCCGTCCTTTTTTCAAAGCTTTTTTTGAAGGAATTCCCAATCTCGATTTTTTGGAAGCCGATGTTCACGGGAAGCACAAACGTTTCGGATTGATTAAATTGGCGAAAGATGCAAAGGAACTCGGAATTGATGCCGTTGCCGATCTTCACAACGTGATCCGTTCCAAAATTATCACCAAATATCTGAAATTTAAAGGCTTGGAAACGGCCACAATTGATAAAGGTAGGGCAGAAAAGAAGGATTTGATTGCTTCTGAAGGGAAAAACATTTCACATTTAAAAACTACACATCAGCGCTATGCAGATGTTTTTGAAAAGCTCGGTTTTCCAGTAGATTTAAAACAATTTGTCGCGCCACCCAGAAAGCGATTGGTTCCCAAGCTCAACGGACTTATTGGAGTAGAATCAAAAAAATTGATTGGCATCGCCCCTTTCGCAGCTTATCAAAGCAAAATGTATCCTTTAGGTTTAATGGCTGAAGTTATTCGCGAATTGGACGAAACCGACAAATACCGAATCTTCCTTTTCGGGGGCGGAAAGAAGGAAATTGAACTTTTAAAAAAGCTTGAAAATCCATTCGCCAACGTTACCAACGTTACCGGGAAACTCACTTTTGAAGAAGAACTCGCGCTGATTTCAAACCTGGACCTAATGCTTTCCATGGACAGCGGCAACGGACATTTGGCTGCGATGTATGGCGTAAAGGTTGTTACACTTTGGGGCGTGACACATCCGTATGCCGGGTTTGCGCCTTTCAACCAGCCTGAAAACAATCAATTGATGGCCGACCGTGAAAAATATCCTTTGATTCCTACTTCTATTTATGGGAATAAATTTCCGAAGGATTATGAGGAAGCGATGAAGACAATTGCTCCAGAAATGGTGGTTCAAAAAATCCGAGAACTACTTTAGATTTCCTTGAATATTTATTTACACATCATCATAATCCACAACAACTTTCGCCGTTGTGGGATGCGCTTGGCAGGTAAGTATTAACCCGTCCGCAATTTCGGCTTCGGTGAGGATTTGGTTTTTGCGCATTTCAGCCTTTCCTTCTTTTAGACGCGCAATGCAAGTGCTGCAAATTCCGCCTTGGCAGGAATAGGGCGGATCCAAGCCTTCATCCAGAGCGGCTTCCAAAATGCTTTTGGTCTGCGGCATTTCAAAGGTTTCTTCCTCATCATCCAACGTTACGGTAATAGTGGTGAAGCCGTCGTGTTTTTCAACCAAAAGACCTTTTTCAGCAGTGGAAAAAAGCTCGTGGTGGATTTGTTTTGAGTTGATGCCGTTATGCTTCAATGTTGCGGAAACTTCGTCAATCATCTGTTCGGGGCCGCACAAATAAAATGATTCAAAAGTAGTTTGATTGTATTTATTTTTCAAGTAAAAATTAACCAGAGAACGACCTATTCTTCCAAATTGTGCATCGTCCTCCTTTTCTCGGCTAAAGACGAATTCAACATTAAATTGTTCTGGGAATTTATCCTGTAACTGAACGATTTCGTCATAAAACATCGTTTCTTCTTTCTTCTGATTGCCGTAAATAAGTAAAAAGGTACTCTGTGGCATTTCTTCCAAAGTGCTTTTTATCAACGAAAGCACTGGTGTTATACCACTTCCGGCAGCAAAAGCGACATAATTTTTTAAGTTTGGCTCTAAAATAAATTTCCCCGTCGGGGGCATCACTTGTAGCGTATCTCCAGCTTTCAAATCTCTATTCACATATTCTGAAAAAGCTCCTTTTTCCACTTTTTTCACTGCAACTTTCAGTACACCACTTTTTGGGGAGGAACATATAGAATACGCACGGCGCAATTCTTTCCCGCTACTTTGATATTTTATCGTGATATATTGTCCAGCTTTAAAAGCGAACAAATTTTTTAAATTCTCGGGGACCTGAAAACTGATAGAAACTGAGTTTGGGGTCTCTTTTCTTACTTCGGAAACGGTAAGCGCATGAAATTCGCTCATAATCTTGAAATTTTTGTGCAAAAGTACAAAGGAAATCAGGGAATAAAGGTTTCAAAAGCTTTAAAGTGAAGCATTTTTTGGACGTTTCATTAAGCAGATATTAAAAAGAAATGTATTTTTACCGCTCTTTAGTGATTCTACATACTAAAAACGAACCTTTTAAGTTAGAATATCATATAAATTAAACGCATTTTGAAGGGCACACATAAAATTACCTTATTTATTATCGCTGTTGTTTTTTTGGCAGCATGTTCACGCAAAAAAAATACTTTTTTGAACCGCAATGTTCATGCGGTCACCACGGAATTTAACACCCTGTATAACGGCAATTTATCGTATACGGCCGGAAAGGCCCAATTGGCATCTGGCTTTCCCGATAATTTTTGGGAAATACTTCACGTGGAAAGAATAGCTGTGGAGGAAGCGGAAACAAAAGCCCCTGGCGCCAATTCCAAAGGCGGCGACTTTAACCGTGCAGAGGAAAAAGCCGCAAAGGCAATACAGAAACATTCCATGTATATTGATGGCAAGGAATACAATCCGCAGATAGACGAAGCCTATATGTTGCTTGGGAAAGCGCGCTACTACGACGGCCGTTTTATCCCTGCTTTAGACGCTTTCAACTTTATTTTGGACCGCTACCCAACCAGCAACAACATTAACGTTGCAAAAGTGTGGAAGGCAAAAACCAATATCCGCTTGAAGAATGAGGAATACGCTATTGAAAACCTCAAAAAGATGTTTGAAACAGCAAATTTGAATGAAGAAGAAACTGCAGATGGCGCAGCAATGATGGCGCAGGCTTTCATAAATCTTGATTCTTTGCAACCCGCACTAGACTACATAAAAATAGCTGCCGAAAACGTAAAAGACAAAGAACTGAAAGGAAGATACACTTTCATAAAAGGCCAGCTTTACAACCGTTTGAACCTAAAAGACAGTGCGAACATCACTTTTGATGAGGTTATTGCGATGAACCGAAAAATCCCACGCTCCTATCTTATCAACGCCTATCTGGAAAAAGGGAAAAATTTCGATTACGAAAAAGGTGACCGCACCGCGTTTTTGGAACTTTTGAAAGACCTAGAGAAGAACCGCGAAAATCGCCCTTTTTTGGATAAAATCTACAACCAATTTGGAGATTATTACTACAACAGTGATAGCATAGCTACGGCGGTTAAATATTACAATAAATCTATCAAAGCCTTTAAACAGGACCGAATTCTTCAATCTGTAAATTATCAAACACTTGCGGAAATTAATTTTGACGCCGCCAAATATAAAACTGCAGGAGCTTATTATGACAGTACCTTAACGTATCTTGAAGAAAAGAGCCGTCAGTGGCGCCGCGTTACAAAGAAGCGAGAAAATCTTGCCGATGTAATAAAATACGAAGATATTGCTACCACAAACGACAGCATCCTGAAACTCACAAAAATGAGTACGGCCGAACAGTTAGCGTTCTTCACGGATTACACTTCAAAATTGAAGGAACAAGCAGTAAAGGATTCTTTGGAAGCCATTAAAACGGAGCAAAAAATAGCCAACAAAGAATTTTACGAAAAAGGAAAAACTGTTTCGGGACCCAACAAAGGAAACAGCACTTTCTATTTTTATAATACTTCCACTGTTGCCTACGGAAAAAACGAATTCCGAAAAATATGGGGCGAACGAAAACTGGAGGACAATTGGAGACTTTCCAGCAAGCAGACTTCTTTGATAAATAAAGACGTTGAAGTGGCGGTTGTTGCGCCCATAGAAGAAAGCGAAATTTATAAACCACAAACCTATATTGCCAGAATCCCCACTGATGAAAAAGCGATAGATAGTTTGGCGAAAGAACGAAACTTTGCCTATTATCAATTGGGATTGATTTACAAAGAAAAGTTCAAAGAGTACAATCTTGCCGTAAACAGACTTGAAAAACTGCTTACTTACAATCCTGAGGAACGGCTGGTAGTTCCCGCAGAATATAATTTGGTGAAGATTTATGAAATTTTGGAAAACCCTTCCAAAGCCGATCAATATAGAAATGATATTTTAACCAACCACGCCGATACGCGGTATGCGGAAATACTTCGCAATCCAAATTCGCAATTGCCAACGGACGAATCCAGTCCGGAGTTTAAATACAAACAACTGTACAAAGAGTTTGAAGCCGCCAAATATGCCGAAGTTATCCAAAAATGTGATGATTATATGATGGTTTACAACGGCAACGATATTATTCCAAAATTTGAACTTTTGAAAGCTACCGCCATCGGTCGTCAACAAGGTTTTGAGGCTTATAAAAAAGCTTTGAATTTCGTGGCGCTCAATTATCCCAGCACGGACGAAGGCAAACAAGCTCAGCAGATATACAGCAATGTACTTCCTTTACTTGAAGGAAAGGATTTTGTTACAGACGGAGAAACCAAGAGTTGGAAGTTGGTTTACACATTCAGCAATGAAGAAGACGAAGCTGCACAAAAACTAAAAACACAACTGGACAAAGCCATTGCGGATTACCACTACACAAATATGGTAACCTCCATTGATTATTACGACCCACAGACCCGTTTTGTAATTGTTCACGGTTGGAATACCAAGATGGGTGCGCAAGGTTTTGGCGAAATTTTGAAAGAGAATAAAGATTACAAAATTAAAAATCCGTTTTTTGAAATTTCAACCCCGAATTATAAGATTATCCAAATCCATAAAAACCTAAACGATTATCTAAAGCAAGATATAGCCGAATAACTATCATATTTTAAACCGAAAAATGGAATAGTAACCTTTAAACTCCCTTATTATGTTTTCAGACAAAAAAGAAAAGAAAATTGCTATGGAGCCCAGTTCCGCTCAAAATAGGATTAACGAAGGCACCAAGCTCAAAGGTGATATTTCATCCACAGGATTTTTTAGAATAGATGGTATTATAGAAGGAAATGTAAAAACCCCATCCAAAGTTGTGTTGGGAAAAACAGGCGTTATAATAGGAACACTGACCTGTGAAAATGCCGACATAGAAGGCAAGTTTGAAGGCAATCTGCAAGTATCTAACACTTTATCTTTAAGGTCCTCTGCTATTGTTGAAGGCGATGTTACAGTTGGAAAATTAGCTGTTGAACCGGGAGCCACCATGAACGCCTCTTGCGTAATGCAGGGCAGTAAACCCAAAAATATCACTACAAACCAATCTCCCTCAGAACCTTCCAAAGTGCATCCTTTTGACCGCCAACAGCGGATTAAGAAAGCAACTGTAGAGAACGATCTCGACGATTAAATGTCATAAAATGCCCGAAAAAAATGATAACGGATTGAAACGATGGGCCATCCTCTCCGGCATCGGTATACAGATGGGAGTAATTATTTATCTCTTCGTGATTTTGGGAAAATGGCTGGACGGAAAATATTCCGATGGTGGAAAGGCCTTTCTTATCATTTGCACACTTGTGGGTGTAGGCGCTTCCTTGTTTTTGGTAATAAAACAGACCAATAAATTGAATTCTTAATTTTTTCGATGAACAAAACTACTTTCAAATTTTTGACGGTACTTCTATTGGTGCTGGCCGTAGTTTTTTCGGCACACCTATTTATTCTTCAATATAAAGAAATTCCAATATTTGCTGATAGAATTGTGCTTTCCTATTTGCTGAATTACGCGATGGCTGCAGCCATATTAATCTTCATCCAATCAAAATTCAACAAAAAATCTTCCCAAACAGGTTTTATATTTCTGGCAGGGAGCGGTCTTAAATTCCTGGTTTTCTTTATGGTTTTCTATCCTTTTTATCGTGAGGACGGAACTATGTCAACATTAGAGTTCGCTGCTTTTTTTGTGCCTTACGCATGCTGTTTGATTTCGGAAGTAACATTTCTTTCAAAACAGCTTAATAATCAGGATTTTTAGTAGATTTCTTCCGAAGAAAAAAACACAAAAAATAGTTTTTTGTTTCTCAGAAAGAAATGTATTTTTGCACCGATTTTACGGACACCATTTATTGTTCAAAGATGCAAAGAAAAACATTGGTTAGATTACTTTCAGTTTTGTTGTTTATAGCTTCGTTTTCGGCAGTGGCCCAACACGGAATGCATGTTAAAGAAATTGCTCCCGGTCCTGAGGGCAATAAAACCAAAAAAGAGGAAATAAAGGAATTTATCAATCATCACTTGTTGGATTCGCACGATTTTAATCTTTTAGGATCCACTGATGAACTAACTGGCGAGACAAAACATTACGGTTTTCCGTTGCCTGTCATACTTTGGGATGGTGGCCTTCACAACTTTATGTCATCTGAATTTCACCACGGTGAAAATGTGGTTGAATCAAACGGCAACTACTACAAACTTTACCACAGCAAAATATACAGAACAGATGCTGAAGGAACCATCAACTATGATGAAAAGCATTTCCCAACAAACGTTCGTCCATTAGATTTTTCTATTACCAAGAGTGTTGTAATGATGTTGTTGACTGGCCTTCTTTTACTTTGGTTGTTTCATAGCCTTTCAAAAAGCTACGCGAAAAACGGAAGCATACCAAAAGGCATTGGTCGATTCTTTGAGCCAATTGTGCTTTATATTCGTGACGATATTGCTAAACCGACTATTGGCGAAAAAAAATACGAGAGATATTTGCCTTTTCTTTTGACCATATTCTTTTTTATATGGTTTTTGAACCTATTCGGTCTTACGCCACTTGGGGTAAACGTAACGGGGAATATTGCAGTAACTTCCGCCTTGGCAATCATAGTTTTCTTAATTACGAATTTCACTGGCACAAAAGATTATTGGGGCCACGTTTTTGATCCACTTGGTAGTGGGATGCCTTGGTTCGGTAAAATTCTCATATATATTATCCTTATTCCAATTGAAATTTTGGGATTGTTCATTAAGCCTTTTGCACTGCTTATCCGTTTGTATGCGAACATGACAGCGGGCCACGTAGTGATGATGAGTTTGATTGGTTTGATATTTATTTTCAAAAGCTGGATTGGCGGACCGCTGTCCTTTGGGCTTTCGTTCGCGGTTTCCCTTATTGAATTGCTGGTAGGATTGCTACAGGCATATATTTTTACAATGTTGGCCTCTTTGTATTTTGGTTTTGCGAGCGAAACGCACGAACACGCAGAGAAACACGAAGGTGAAGTCCAACATTTATAGTAACGAGTGTTTAATTTTTAAATATATATATTATGACAATTCCAACTATTGTAGGAGCAGGTTTAGCAGTAATCGGTGCCGGTATCGGTATCGGTATGATTGGTGGGAAAGCTATGGAAGCTATCGCACGTCAGCCTGAGGCTTACGGAAAAATTCAAACAGCAATGCTTATTGCAGCGGCGCTTATTGAAGGTATTGGTTTCGCAGCGATTTTCGCGGGCTAATCAAAAAAACTAACAAACGGCTGTGACGGTTGGTTACAGCTGTTTGTTATAATTAAAGCGTGTTATCTTGCAGGGTTTTCAAATCTTGGAAGTATTAAAATAAAAATTTAAGTTTAATTAATAAGATACCGCCGCAGTCTATCCAGAGCGATAGTCGAAGGGCGGGCACTAGTATGGAAAAATTAGTTAACGACTTTTCATTCGGACTTTTCTTTTGGCAGATAATCATCTTCCTTTTGTTGCTATGGTTGCTTCGCAAATTTGCTTGGAAACCAATCCTTAACGCAGTCAATGACCGTGAAGAAGGAATAAAAACAGCTCTGGATTCTGCTGAAAAAGCAAAACTTGAAATGCAAAACCTTCAAGCAGATAACGAGAAATTGTTGCAGGAAGCTCGTGCAGAGCGTGAAGCAATGATGAAGGAAGCGCGAGAGATTAAAACCAAAATGATAGCAGACGCTAAAGAGGAAGCTAAAGCTGAAGGTGACAAAATGGTTGCCAGTGCACAAGCTGCTAT
>DAIMFZ010000039.1:13282-15054 GCA_036724225.1 Aequorivita sp. | reverse complement strand
AATTGAAATTCCACGGAATCGATCCAAAAGATGGCTTGATTCTTTGGAAACCGAGAAATGGCGAAGGACTTTGTCGTTTCAAGGATTTGCAAGAAATAATGAAAACCCACGGAAACGAAATTACTTTGCTAATGATTGGCAGTACTAATTATTACACAGGGCAATCTTTTCCACTTAAAAAAATTACAGAACTCGGCCATAAATACAATTGTATGGTCGGTTATGATTTGGCGCACGGAGCTGGAAACATTCAGCCAAATCTCCACGAAACGGGCGCTGATTTCGCCGTTTGGTGTACTTATAAATATCTCAATAGTGGCCCTGGTAGTTTGGGCGGTTGCTTCGTGCACGAACGCCACGCGAACAATGAAAACCTAAACCGTTTTGCAGGTTGGTGGGGCCATAACAAAAAAACGCGTTTCAATATGCGGAAAGATTTTGATGCACTTCCGGGTGCTGAAGGTTGGCAATTAAGCAATCCGCCTATTCTATCGATGGCAGCTATTCGTGCTTCTTTGGATACTTTTGCGGAAGCTGGTTTTGAAAATATTCGGAAGAAATCTGAAAAACTTACCGGTTTTTTAGAATTTCTTTTGGACGAAATGAAAAACGAATCCATCAACGTAATCACGCCCAGAAATCCTGATGAACGCGGCTGCCAACTTTCAATTCAAGTGAAAAACGCAGATAAAAGTTTACACACAAAACTAACGGAAGCAGGAGTAATCAGCGATTGGCGCGAACCCGATGTAATCCGTGTCGCCCCTGCACCACTTTACAATAGTTATGAAGATGTTTTTCGCTTTTCGGAAAAATTAAAGGAAGTTTTAAAAAATTGACATAGGACTTTTAGACATAAGACGTATGACTAAATTTCAAGGATCTTTGTCCTAATTCTTATGTCTAAAAGTCCTAGGTCAGAAGATAAATTAAAGTATGAATAATAGTATATTAATAATCGGCGCCGGCCTCTGCGGAAGCCTTCTCGCTTTGCGAATGGCGCAACGCGGCTATCAAGTAACCTTGGTTGAAAAACGTCCCGATTTACGAAAAGTAACCCAAGACGCCGGCCGCTCCATAAACTTAGCTTTGAGCGATAGGGGCTTGCGAGGACTGCGTTTGGCAGGAGTTGAAGAAGCCGCAAAAAAACTCTGCATCCCAATGAACGGGCGAATGATTCACGATAAAGCGGGAAACACTTTTTTGAGTCCATACAGCGGCCGAAAAGATGAATATATAAACTCCATTTCGCGTCCTGGACTGAATATGCTTTTATTGAACGAGGCCGAAAAAATGTCCAACGTCAATATAATTTTTAACCACGGTTGCGAAGATGTTGATTTGGAAAATGCTTCGGCAACTTTTAAAAATTTTCTTGTTGGCGAAAACGTCACCCTGAAGGCTGATGTGATCTTGGGTACAGACGGCGCAGGTTCCGCGGTTCGCAAAAGTATGTTCGACAATCATAAATTTCTCTTCAGTTTTTCGCAACAATGGCTCAGCCACGGCTATAAAGAACTGGAAATTCCAGCTGCAAAGGACAATGGCTACAGAACTTATAAAAACGCGCTTCACATTTGGCCGCGAGGCGAAGATATGCTTATTGCATTGCCAAATCTGGACGGAAGTTTTACAGTCACTTTATTTCTTCCATACGAAAACAGCGACTATTGTTTCGCCAATTTAACCACGCCCGAGATGGTGCAGGAGTATTTCAATAAAGAATATCCCGATGTGGTGGAAATGATACCAAACCTATCCCAAGAGTTTTT
>DAIMFZ010000039.1:4200-13182 GCA_036724225.1 Aequorivita sp. | reverse complement strand
ATTGCAGATTTGGCTGTGGACAATTTCCACGAAATGAAGGAGCATACTGCGATGGAAATTTTCCAAAGAAAAAGAAAACTGGAAACAGCTTTTGAAGCCGAATTCCCCGAAGAGTATTACAGCAAATATTCTTTGGTTACCTTTAAGGAATCAATTACCTATTCCGAAGCATTAAAACGCGGAAGGGCGCAGGACAAAGCGATTTTAAATCTTTTGGACGAAGGAAAAATCACTGAGGAAATGTCGCTAAAAGAAAAACTGGAACTGGTAAAAAAACATACCGAAGCCATTCTTCACGATGATGAAGTGGCATTAAAATAATTCAATAAATTATGAGCAACAAAAGCAGATTGGTAGAAGGAAAAGCAAGCCCGCGGGGCGCATATCCACACGTAAAACGAGTTGGTGATTTTATATTTATTAGTGGAACAAGTTCCCGTTTGCCTGACAATACCTTTGCTGGAGTTCATAAAATTGACGAAATGGGTACGATGCATTTCGATATAAAAGAACAAACCCGAGCGGTACTTGAAAACATAAAAGATTACCTCGCCACTGAAGGCGCTACGATGGCTGATGTAGTTGATGTAACCAGCTTTTTGGTAAATATGAACGACTTTGCGGGTTACAATCAAGTGTATTCGGAATATTTCAATAAAGAAACCGGGCCAACGCGAACTACTGTAGCGGTGCATCAGTTGCCGCATCCGTATTTGGTGGTGGAAATTAAAGCTATGGCTTATAAACCAGTTTAAAAATAATAAAGTGATGCTCGGAAAAATTTTCTTTTTTCTTCTTTTATCATCAATCGGCAACATTTCAGCCCAAAGCGAGATTGAGAAAAAACCTTTATCAATAGGAGAATCGCTCACTTTTCATTCAAAAATATTGGATGAAAACCGAGTGTTGAATATATATCTTCCCATCAACTATTCTCCAGACTCTCTAAAAACCTATCCTGTAATTTATTTACTGGATGGCTCTATGGATGAAGATTTTATACATATTGCAGGTTTGGTACAGTTTGGTTCATTTTCTTGGATCAATATGGTTCCAGAATCTATTGTGGTTGGGATAGCGAATGTTGACAGAAAAAAAGATTACACCTACCCCTCAACCGATAAGGAATATGTGGAAAAATATCCAACCACGGGTCATTCCGCGCCATTCATTAAATTTATTGGGGATGAAGTTCAGCAGCTTATTGAAAAAACGTATAAAGTTTCTTCAGAAAAAACACTAATCGGTCAATCTTTAGGCGGTCTTTTGGCAACCGAAATACTTTTCAAAAAGCCAGATATGTTCAACAATTATATAATAGTAAGTCCAAGTTTATGGTATGATTATGAATCTTTGCTGAAAAGTACACCCCAACCCTACCAAACAAATAAATCAATTTTTGTAGCCGTTGGCGAAGAAGGAGATTGGATGAAAACGGTAGCTAATGAATTGTATGAAAAACTGGAAAAATCTAAAAATAAAAACACTAAATTATACTATAAATTTTTAAAGGACCAAGACCACGGAGACGCGCTCCACCTTGCGGTTTATAGTGCGTTTGAAGAAATGTTTTCAGAGAAAAAAAAGTAAATAATGCAAAAAATCCTAAACTACATAAACGGCGAATACGTTGATCCGCTTTCAAAAAAATGGTTGGACAATTACAATCCTTCCAATGGTGAAGTCTATTCGCATATCGCCAATTCAAATGCTGAAGATATTGAAAGCGCCTATCAAGCCGCAAAGGATGCCTTCCCAAAATGGAGCAACACAACCATTGACGAACGCAGCCGAATTCTTCTAAAAATTGCAGATTTAATAGAAGAAAAATTAGTCGATTTGGCGGAAGCCGAAGCAAAAGACAACGGCAAACCGCTAAGTTTGGCCTTGGTTGTTGACATTCCGAGAGCCTCCGCGAACTTTCGGTTTTTCGGAAATGCAATCACGCAATTTGCCAGCGAAGCCCACGAAAGTATAGGTTTGAACACTATCAATTTCACACTTCGCCAACCCATTGGTGTTGTTGGCTGTATCTCGCCTTGGAATCTTCCACTTTATTTATTCACTTGGAAAATTGCACCTGCAATCGCTGCCGGAAATACCGTGGTTGCAAAACCTAGCGAAATTACACCAATGACCGCTTTTCTTTTAGGTGAAATCTGCACCCAAGCTGGTCTGCCAAAAGGTGTTTTAAACATTGTTCACGGCAGCGGTCCTTCTGCGGGACAAGCCATTGTTGAACATAAAAATATTAAAGCAATTTCCTTTACAGGTGGCACCAAAACTGGTGAAAGCATTGCCCGAACAGCAGCCCCGATGTTCAAAAAACTTTCATTGGAACTCGGCGGAAAAAATCCAAATCTCATCTTCGCAGATTGCAATTACGAAAAAATGCTGGAAGTAACCGTTCGCTCTTCTTTTTCAAACCAAGGTCAAATCTGCCTTTGCGGAAGTAGAATCTTTGTTGAGAAATCGATTTACGAAAAATTTAAAAAAGATTTTGTCGAAAAAGTAAAGCAACTGAAAATTGGAAATCCCTTTGATGCCGAAACAAATATCGGCGCTTTGGTCTCAAAACCGCATTTGGAAAAAGTGGAATCGTACATTAAACTCGCCAAAAAAGAAGGCGGAAAAATCCTTTGTGGCGGAAACCGAGTTACGATAAAAGGTTTCGAAAATGGTTATTATTTAGAACCTACAGTCATTGAAGTTTTTGACGACCAATGCCGCGTAAATCAAGAAGAAATCTTCGGTCCGGTAGTAACAATTATGCCTTTTGAAACCGAAGGGGAAGTTCTAAAAATGGCAAATTCAGTGAAATACGGATTGTCCGCCACACTTTGGACTTCAGATTTAAACCGAACGATGCGTATTTCAAAAGAAATCGAAGCGGGAATCGTGTGGGTAAATACCTGGTTAAACCGAGATCTACGAACCCCTTTTGGCGGAATGAAAGACAGCGGCGTAGGCCGTGAAGGCGGTTTTGAAGCGCTGCAATTTTTTACGGAGGCTAAGAATGTTTGTATTAGGTATGAGGGATTAGGGATTAGGGATTAGGGATTAGGAATTAGAAAAATTGAGAATTGAACATTGAATATTGAATATTGATTATGAATTTAGACTTAACAGATAAAAACGCATTAGTCTGCGGAAGTACCGCCGGTATTGGAAAAGCAACCGCTATTCAATTGGCAAAACTGGGAGCAACCGTCACTTTGGTTGCCCGCGATGAAGAAAAATTGAGGGAAACCTTGATTGAACTTCCGTACGATAAGGGCCAAAAGCACAACTATTTTGTAGCTGATTTTACAAATCCGCAGCAGTTGAAAGACAAAGTGGAAATAGCCGTTTCCAGCAAAATATTTCACATTTTGATCAATAATACGGGCGGTCCAAAAGGCGGACCCATATTTTCTGCAACAATTGACGAGTTTGAAAAAGCATTTTCAATGCACTTAGTCTGTAACCAAATTTTGGTGCAGGCCGTTGTCCCCGGAATGAAGGAAGCGGATTACGGCAGGATTATCAATATAATTTCAACTTCCGTGAAACAACCCATTGACGGACTTGGCGTAAGCAATACCATTCGTGGCGCGGTTGCAAGTTGGAGCAAAACCTTGGCTAATGAATTGGGTCAGTTCGGAATAACAGTAAATAATGTTTTGCCAGGTTTTACAGCTACTGACAGACTGGAAGATATAGTGGGCAACGCCGCAAAAAAAATGGACAAAACAGAAAAAGAAGCAAGTGATTTTATGAAAAGCCTTGTTCCCGCAAGACGTTTTGCGCAACCAGGTGAGATTGCAAACGCCGTGGCTTTTTTGGCAAGTGAGGCTGCAAGCTACATCAACGGAATAAACCTTCCAGTGGATGGCGGACGTACCAAAAGTTTGTAACTTTAGCATTCCTTAAATTTTTTTATGAGACGAAAACTCCGCATCAACGGCCATTCACATCTTCTTCCTTATCCAGAGGAAATTCCACAGTTTATGCGGGATAAGGAAATTTTTTGGGTAGATAAAGACCGAAAATTCATGCTCCAAAAAGACTGGAGCCGCCCAGTGACCGATTCCAGTTTCTTTTTAAATGAAAAATTGGAATGGATGGCGCGTTTCAAAATAGACCATGCCGTGGTTTTAAACCTTTCCCAACTATATGGAAATGGGCTGCGCGTGGAAGAAATGAAACAAGCGCTTCGTTTTCAGAATGATTTCAACGCAAAAGTACAGCACAATCATCCTTCAAAATTCACTTGTGGGTTTGTGGTGCATCCCGGTTTTGTGCGCGGAGCACTTTGGGAAATGGAGCGTTGTGTGGAGACTTTAGGGCTTCAATTATTGTGTTTACCTACACATTATATGGATACCATTGGAACCTGGCGCTGTATTTTTGACGAAGAAAACGAACCTATTTTTGAATTGGCTTCTAAATATAATTTAGCTGTTGAAATTCACCCATATGATGGTGAAAAATTCATAAAACTCGAAAATACATCGTGGCGTTTCCACCTTATTTGGATGCTTGCGCAATGTGCAGACGCCTATCATTTTTTAACATTGAACGGATACGCCGATAAATTCCCAAATATGCGAACCTGTTTTGCCCACGGCGGACAATTGGCTCAGATAAATTTAGGGCGAAGGATTCAAGGTTTTGATGGCCGCCCCGATCTTTTTAAAGGAAAAACCCACCCGCGAAAATCGGTTGGGCACAAAAATATTTTCTTCGATACACTTCTTCACGACACCGGAGGACTGGAATTATTGGTGAGAAACCAAGGGTACAAACAAGTACTTATGGGCTTGGACGACCCATATCCGTTAGGGGAAATGGAAAGTGCCGTTCAATCTTCCTACCCTGGAAAAATTTTGGACCTGGCCGTTGAGCAAAAAATTATAACACCCGAACAATGCGATGCCATTTGGGACGAAAACGTAATACAATGGCTCTGCGGTGATAACGAAAAAGCTAAACAAAAATTGGTAAACAGAATTCTTGGCGAAAAATAAAACTTCCAACGACTAACTGACCACTAAAAAATGGATCTTCTTCCCGAAAAAATAAACGATTACGTAGAACAACATTCGCAACCCGAACCGGAATTGCTTCAAAAATTAAACCGTGAAACCTGGCAAAAAATAATTGCACCACGAATGTTGAGTGGACATTTGCAGGGCCGTGTGTTGAGCATGCTTTCAAAGTTGATTCAACCTAAAAATATTCTTGAAATTGGAACTTACACAGGGTATTCTGCCTTGTGTTTAGCCGAAGGAATTAAGGAAAATGGCGAGTTGCACACAATAGACATCAACGAAGAATTGTTCGATTTCCAACGAAAATATTTTGACGAATCTCCTTTCGGAAAGCAGATTTTTCAGCACTTGGGGAATGCTTTGGAAATAATTCCGCAGTTGGATAAAACCTTCGATTTGGTTTTTATTGATGCCGATAAAAACAACTATCCAAACTATCTCGAAATCATACTTCCGAAATTAAAAAAAGGGTCGGTTATTTTAAGCGATAATGTACTGTGGAGCGGTAAGGTGGTGGAAAAACTGAAAGAAGATGATGAAGATACCAAAGCACTTCTTCAATATAATAAATTATTGAATGAACATCCAAAATTGGAAACTGTAATACTGCCAATTCGTGATGGGCTTTCGGTTTCGCGGGTTGTTGCGTAAAAAACCCCGCTACAGTTCGGTATTTAGAATTTCCTTTTTATGGGGCCAGTAACCTCATCAACATCATCCTTTACTTTGGCAATTGGCTTGCGGACGGCTTTAGTGATGTCAATATCGATTCCCTGTTTTTCGGCGCTTTTGGTGATTTCAGATTTAATGTCGTTGGTGGCATCTTTTATTTGGCGCATAGCTTTTCCCATTCCGCGCGCTATTTCTGGCACTTTGTCTGCACCAAATACCAATAGCACGATGAACATGATGAACCCTATTTCGGCACCGCTGATGAATAGAAAAATAGCCTGTGAAATCATGCTGCAAATATACTAATGTGTTATGAGTTATGAGTTATGGGTGATGAGTTTTTCTGAAATTCAACCTTAATCAAAAAGACCCTTCTGCAAAATTTTCGGAGAAGGGCATTTATGATATATTTTTAACTAATCTGTCTTTGTTTTGTTTTTAAAACTATCAAAAGCTCCCAGTTTTTTGCGTTTTGGCCAACTGTTGTTTGAGGTGTCAATATCTGCGGTTTCTTCATCGGGATCCACTTCTATCTTGGTAATTTCCTTTTCAGAAGCAATAACCTTTCCAACGGATTGGTCATTTTTTCGCCATATTTCAGCTGGATAAGTTATCTTTTCGGTGCTTCCGTCACTGTACGTATATTGCGCGATAATTGGCATAGGGATGCCCCCTGGTTTTTCGAAAGTTACTTTGTAAAAATAATTTGGATTCTTTAAACCTGCTCTTTCTTCCACGGGAATATTTTCCATAATATAATCATTCAATGTTTTTACATCTTCCACTTTTGAGTTGCGCATACTTTCATCAAAATCTTCGCTACCCTCTTCCACCAAATATACCATTGGCGGCAAATCGCTTTCTGAAATACCACGGGCGGCCATCATTTGTTTCACTTCCTTGTTCATTTTTGAAGTTACATAAAATTTCTTAACGTCCTTCACACCAATATCCACATAGTCTGTGGTGTAAAACCATTCTCTCCAATACCAATCCAAATCTACAGCAGAAGCATCTTCCATGGTTCTGAAAAAATCCTCTGGCGTTGGGTGTTTGAACATCCAACGGTTTGCGTAGGTTTTAAAGGCGAAATCAAAAAGTTCGCGGCCCATAATAGTTTCTCGGAGAATATTTAGTGCCGTTGCAGGTTTTGCATAGGCATTTGCGCCAAAATCAAATACATTCAACCCTTTGCTCATAATTGGTTCCAACCTGCTTTGGTCTCCGCCCATATAATCAACTATGTTTTTTGCAGGTCCGCGTCGTGATGGATATTTTTTGTTGGGTGCAATAGCCTCCGGGTGTTTTTCGCCGAAATCCTGCTCGGCAACATATTGTGTAAAAGTGTTTAATCCTTCGTCCATCCAGGTCCATTGGCGTTCGTCGCTGTTAACGATCATCGGGAAATAGTTGTGGCCCACTTCGTGAATTATCACACTTATCATCCCGAATTTAGTTCTTTCGCTTAGGCTTCCATCTTTGTCGGGGCGCCCGTGGTTCCAGCAAATCATTGGGTATTCCATTCCCTGGTTTTTTGCGCTTACCGAAATTGCTTTTGGGTATGGGTAATCAAAAGTCATTCGGGAATACGTTGTTAAAGTGCTGGCCACGGTGCGTGTGGACCAATCTTCCCAAAGCGGATTTGCTTCCGGTGGATATAACGAAACTGCCATAACAGAGCCACTGCCCATTTTCACGGCCATCATATCCCAAATATATTTACGTGACGTTGCGAAGGCGTAATCGCGCACGTTTTCTGCTTTGAATTTCCATGTTCTCTTTGCGGTTGAAAAGTTTTTTGAAGCTGCTTCTGCTTCGGCCTGAGTGACAATTACTACCGGTTTGTCAAAAGATTTTTGTGCAGCTTCATATCGGCTCATCATTTCCTTGCTGAAAATTTCCTTTCTGTTTTGAAGCTCACCTGTGCCATCCAAAATATGATCTGCGGGAACGGTGATATTCACTTCAAAATTTCCGAAGGGAAGCGCAAACTCATCTCTCCCCCAAAACTGACTGTTTTGCCAACCTTCCACATCGTTATAAACCGCCATTCTTGGGTAAAACTGTGCAATCACATACCCTCGGTTGCCATCCTCAAAGGTTTCATAACCACTTCGGGCGCGGTCCACCACATGGTCGTTTATGTTATACCACCATTTGATTGAAAAAACGAACTTCTCACCAGGTAATAAATTCCTCGGCATGTCCACACGCATCATGGTTTGGTTTATAGTGTATTTCAGCGGATTGCCTTTTAAATCTTTCACATCCAAAATATTGAAACCGCCGTCAAAGGGTTTGCCCATATAATTTTGCACGAAACTGCCCGCCATATCCGCAGGTTGTGCGTCTGAGGATTCAATCAATGGCGATTTAGAATCTTTCGCCCTTTTGTTTTGGTCTAACTGTACCCAAAGAAATTCCAGTTGGTCAGGCGAATTATTGGAATAAGTAATGGTTTCATAACCAGTGATTTTTTTATTTTTATCATCCAGCTCCACGTCCATCACGTAGTCCGCCTGTTGTTGATAATAACTTGGGCCAGGCGCTCCACTTGCGGTTCGGAACATATTGGGCGTAGAAAATTCTTCGTAAAGCTGCTTAAAACGGTTGGTGTTGTAATGACCGGGTTCACGTTTTGTGGTATCGGTTTCGTCCTGAGCAGAAACCACCGCAGATACTAATAATAATGCGGCAAGAAAGAGGGATTTAAATATTCGCATAATAATTCTGAAATTTTAAAAAATAATTTTGGGCTGACAATATATCAATTAAAATCCAATTTTCCTTTGGGCTCGTCTCTGTCCAGAATCAAACTTCGGCGACTTTTTGGGGTTTTTAAATGGATTATGTTTTGCTGCTCGGGAAACACTTCCATCAGCACTTTGTTTTCAATTTCGATGGTTTTTAATTCTTTCACATCCTTCACTTCCATATAGGCTACCACCATATCGGTGTCGTATTCCTTTCCTATATAATTTAGTTGAACAGGTTTTCCGTTCACTTTGATTTTTAACTTTTGAAGAATGTAGTTTTTTAAATCCTCGTCGGTTGCTTTGGTTTCCTTTTTTGTGTCCAGCGAAATGGAAGGGTCATACCGTTGTTGCAATGCATCTTCAATATCGTCTATAAAAATTTTGGTGATTATTTGAAGGGAATTTTTCTCCTTTACATATTCTATTTTTGTGATGCTCACATAGAATTTATGTACTGGAGTGGCCGAAACCATTGGAAGCACAAGTAATAAAAAGAAGATTCTGAAAAATTTCATATAAAA
>DAIMFZ010000039.1:2330-4190 GCA_036724225.1 Aequorivita sp. | reverse complement strand
CTGCTTGAAAAAAAAAAAAAAAAAAAAGAAAATTTCATATAAAAATAAAAGGAAGTTAATGTAAGATTGGACGGTTTCCACAAACGTACGTTACAAATATCACTTTTTATTTTCTTCGGTAATTCGTTCGGCATAAATTTTTGCCTTTTCGTCCAAAACAAGTAATACACTTCCGTAGCGTTCTTTTTTGAAATCACTTTCAATAGTAGTTGTTTCGGCGCAAAACAACAAAAAGTCATAGACCCTATTTTCGGGTATGCCGTAGGTTGTTGTGAAAAATGGAACCGTATAATAATTGAGCATTCGTGCTACAGCGTTGTTTTCAACTTCCCACTTTCTTCTAATTTTTAAATTTTTGTAATAACCCGAAAGGTATTTATACAGTGCATCAATATTTATGGAAGTGGGTGTAACCACAAAATATAGCGGTACAATCTTTTCCTCGGGCTCTCCTTTAAAACCGGGTATTCCCACATCATCATAATTGATGGGTTTTTCGGTTTTTATCTTTTTAAGGTCTGTTGCAATGTTGCCCGACAGATTTGGCTGTAAAAAAACTTCATCCAACTCATTCACCAGTTCCGTGAGTTTTACAGTGATTATCCCTTTTTCAAAAATAGCTTCGGTAACCACCACTTTTTCAGGCATATATTTTATGGAAGAAAAAAGCAGCGTGTCCAACGGTTTCACATTTATGGAGAAATGACCGTTTTCATTGGTAATGGTGTTGAAGCGAGATGAAGTGTTCAGCACGTGGATGCCGTCAATATCGGCATTATTTGTGACTTTTCCCTGCAATGATTTTTCCTGTGCGGAAAGCTGAAGCAACCCGAAAAAACTTATGAGAAAACTATAAAAAAAAATTCTACTCACCGCGCGCTTTGTATTCTTTACTTTTTTTGACAAGAAATTCCATCAACTGCATTTCGTTTTCGGGTTTCAGCAAATTTTTGTCCAAGCCGTTTTCTTGGACGAAAAAGAGAAAATCCACGGCTTTATCTTCTGGGATATCGAAGTTTGCTTTGATGAATTCTGTACTAAAACGCTGCTGTATATTGTTGCTTATCGTGCTTTGGTTTTCATGTTTTTCAACTATTGAAATTTTCTTTCCATTAGGAAAAAGTAGTTGCGCAACCCCGCCCAAAAGAGCCAAAACATTTGCGCCATTTTTCAGTGAATTACCGTGAAGGGCTTCCTCTGCAGCGTTTCCAGAAATTGCAGTTTTGTCGTCAGGCTCCAGATCATCACCGTATTTCAAATTGTAAAAGGAAAGTTTCAAATCCTTTGTAACATTATAGATGGGAATTTTTTTTACGTCCACATTTATGTTTCCCGTAAGATCGTATGGTCGCACCACTACTTCTTCCAATTGGTTAACGGCTGCGTTCAGGAAAATATTCATCACCTTTCTGTCCACAATGCCTTTGTCCACAATAACTGTGAAGGATTGGTATTGAAGGGCTGTGATTTGAATTCGGTCGTTTTCGGCCAATGAAATTTCAAAAGTACCATCGGCATTGGTAATGGTTCCTTTTTGAGAGGAAATATTGTAAACGGAAATGCCCTCGGCATCCTCGCCCTGGGGCACGTGAATTTTTCCGGAAACCTTGGTGCGTTCTATATCCTGCGCAAAAAGCATAGGGGAAACAGCGATAAACAGTAGGATAAGTAGTTTTTTTGTCATCCTCTAAAAGTACGGATTTGTTTTGTTAGTGAAAAGGTAAAGTTTAGAAAGAAGGGTGTTAAAGTTAGAAATTACTCTTTAAGAACCTTTATTGTAAAAACAGTTATTGAAGTTTGCAACTTTAAAAAGTAAATGCCATTTGAAAAACTGCTTAGGTCTAAACTTTTAACTTCTCC
>DAIMFZ010000039.1:0-2230 GCA_036724225.1 Aequorivita sp. | reverse complement strand
TTAAAAAGTAAATGCCATTTGAAAAACTGCTTAGGTCTAAACTTTTAACTTCTCCATTCTCGCTCATAACTTGTCTTCCCAAAGCATCAAATAATTTTACACTTTCTATTTTGATACTGTTTTTTGGAGTAATGTTTAAAATATCTTTTACGGGATTGGGATAAACAGAAAAGTTTTCGGAATAATTTTCTTGTGTGCCCAAAATAGTCAGGTTTTTGTACCAAGCTATTTTATTGTCCATTATTGAAGCTGAAATAACATCTAAATCTGTATCGCCATCCAAATCAGCTACGCAGACAGCTCCTGAACCCATTACTTCATCTGTAATTATCTGCCTCGTACCAAAAGTTCCAAGACCATCAATATTTTCGCACCAACCAATAATATCATCACCCGCTGAAGCATAAACGATATCCAAATCTCCATCCTTATCAATATCAGCAGTCTGTATAATACGCACACCTAAAGAAAGAGAGGTGATAATTTTTTCCGGGCTAAAATTTCCCAGTCCATCCATATTTTCATACCAAGAGATTTTACCATCGCCAAATATTGCCGCGATAACATCCTTATCGCCATCGCCATCAATGTCGGCAGCACGAATGGAAATTACCCCATTTGCATTGCTGTTAATGACTTTTAACGGACCAAAATTTCCCAATCCATCCAGATTTTCAAACCAGATTACGCGATCGTCAGCTGTGGATGCGGCAATCACATCCATATCTCCATCGCCATCAAGGTCTTCTGCATACACATCGCGGGTGCTCAATGCACCATTTGTTAATACTTGTTGTGGGCCAAAAGAACCAAGGCCTTCTGTATTTTCATACCAAGCAATTTTATTATCTAAAAATGATGCAGAAAGTACATCCATATCGCCATCATTGTCTATAGCTGCCGCATAGAGACCGATGGCTCCATCCGCTTGGGTCGTAATGATATTTTCAGGACCGAAATTACCCATTCCATCAAGGTTCTCAAACCATACTACTTTATCCAGAGGGCCCGAAACGCCAAGAACGTCCATATCATCATCACCATCTATATCAACTGCAATTACGGTTGTAGTTTCTTGTAAACTTGATGTAATGATTCGTTGAGTGCTGAAGTTACCTGCTCCATCCGTATTTTGATACCATACAATTTTATTTTCTCCCTGAAGGGCACATAAAACATCCATTCTGCCATCCCCATCCAAATCAGTAGAATAGACAAATCTTGGATTTCCTGTAACAATTTCTATAATTTGCTGTGGTCCAAATTGAGCATAACAACCTATATATATAAATAAGAATAGTAATATGAGATTTTTTCTTTTCATTACACCTTTTGTTGAATATTATTGTTCCTTAAAGATTACTGTCTCCTCCACTGCTCCATCATGATACAGTTTTTCTATTTTAAATAAACCATTGGGAAGTTCCCCAATTAAATTTGGATTGTTTATGCCAAGAGAGTCCTTTTGGGTTATGGTAACATTGGTATTAAATACGCCATCATTGAATCTGGTAATACCGCCACCTATTGGGCCACGGTTATAGTTGTCATAACACATTTTTACCTGGAAATAATTATTTGCTATATCAACCTCTTTAATGTTTATGGTGGAGTGATTGGGTTTGAAAAAATAAACAGTGCTTATTATATATAAAAATACAATATACAATTATTTTAAAGTTTTCTTTCCATTCAATTCTTATAGAGTAAATTCCAAAAACAATTAATGTATTTGTATTATGAATTACTTTCATAAAATATAAGACAAAGATTTCTAATTCTATTGCTAAATTTACACTTCAGAAAAGGCCACTATAATGAAAAACCTAATAATAGCAAGCACCTCCACCGTTTACGATGGAGAATATTTAGATTATTTAACCGATGAAATGGCCGAGCTTTTTAAGGATGCCGAAGAAGTCATCTTCATCCCCTACGCCCGCCCCGGCGGCATGAGCCACGATGCCTACACTGAAAAAGCCGCAAAAGCATTTAATAAAATTGGAAAAAAACTGGTCGGACTGCATACTTTTGAAAATCCCGTAGAAGCTTTAAAAAACTCAAAAGGCGCATTTACGGGTGGCGGCAACACCTTTGTTTTGGTGAGCGCGCTTTACCGTTTGGAACTGATGCAACCGCTTCGCGAAGCTATTTTCAATGGCCTACCGTACGTGGGCACCAGCGCGGGCAGTAACATTTGTGGGGTTTCTATGCAGACCACCAACGATAT
>DAIMFZ010000038.1:0-15118 GCA_036724225.1 Aequorivita sp. | reverse complement strand
AAAAAACATACCAAATGCCTATAACCTTTGCCATCATCAAGGAACGCAAAACTCCGCCTGACCGTCGTGTTGTTTTTTCACCAGAAAAATGCCAAGAAGTCGTAAAAAAGTATCCCGATGCAAAGATAATTGTGGAAACTTCAAACGTTCGTATTTTTTCTGATGAAGCATACCGCAACGCAGGTTTTAAAGTGTTGGAAGATGTTTCGGCAGCAGACGTTTTGCTGGGTGTAAAGGAAGTTCCCGTGGATGCTTTAATTCCAAATAAAAAGTATTTCTATTTTAGCCATACCATTAAAAAACAGCCCTACAACCGCAAACTGCTAAAGGCAATGTTGCAAAAAAACATTGAAATGTTTGATCACGAAACCATCGTGAACGCAGACAAACACAGGTTGATTGGTTTTGGTTATTACGCAGGCTTAGTGGGTGCTTATAATGGTTTTAGAGGATTGGGTTTACGAGATAATTTATTTGAATTGCCTAAGGTTGAAACCTTACCCGATTTGGAAGCTGTAAAAGCGGAATTGGATAAAATTACACTTCCGAATATAAAAATCATTCTTTCGGGAACAGGAAAAGTTTCAAGAGGAGCGAAGGAGATTCTCGATCATTTAAAAATACGCGAAGTTACCGATGCCGATTATCTTTCCAAAGATTTCAACGAACCCGTTTATTGCTTAATAGATGTTTCAGAATACAACAAACGCAAAGATGGCGGCGAATTCAACAAGCAGGAATTCTACGAAGACCCCTCCAATTACGAAAGTGATTTTATGAAATATGCCAAAGTGAGCGACGTGTTTTTCACAGGCCATTTTTACGGAAACGGTGCGCCGTATCTTTTCACACGTGAAGATGCCAAACGCCCAGATTTCAAAATAAATTTTGTTGCCGATATTTCCTGCGATGTGGACGGTCCCATTGCTTGCACACTCCGCGCTTCTACTATTGCCGATCCTTTTTACGGTTACAACCCAAAGACTGAAAGCGAAACTGCTTTTGATGCTAAAGGTGCAATAACCGTAATGGCGGTGGACAATTTGCCCTGCGAACTTCCCAAGGATGCCAGCGAAGGTTTTGGCGAAATGTTTTTGGAAAACGTAATCCCTGCTTTCTTTAATGGTGATAAAGATGGAATTTTACATCGTGCTCAAATAACTACCAAAGATGGAAAACTTACTTCAAGATTTGCATATCTAAAGGATTATGTGGAAATTGCCAGCCAATAAATTAACTCTTCATTAACAATTATCTTTTCAAGTTATTGAACAACAAAGAAGAATAGGTATAGTAACCGGAGCGGCTTCAGGTCTTGGTTGTGAATTGGCCATACTTTTGGCCAAAGATGGTTATGACCTCATTTTAGCAGATGTTGATGCCGAAAAACTTCAAAAAACAAAAGCGGAAATTGCTTCCCGTTTCCCCTCGGAAATTCAATTGATAGTCAAAGATTTGAGCTTATGCAACGTGGCGGAACAAATATTCCAAGCCACTGAAGGTAAAAATATAGATATTCTCATCAACAATGCAGGCTTTGGTATCTTCGGAAGTTTTAACGACACCGATTGGCGACGAGAAGCTGAGATGTTGAATTTGCACGTGGTTACCACAACACACTTAACCAAACTAATTTTAAAAGGAATGGTAGCCCGTGGCAGCGGAAAAATATTGAATATATCTTCGCTTGCTGCCTTTCAGCCTGGACCGCTGATGTCATTGTATTACGCTTCCAAGGCGTATATTCTTTCCTTTTCTGAAGCTATTGCTAATGAACTGAAGGGGACCGGGGTTACTGTTACCTGTTTGTGCCCCGGCCAAACAAATACATGTTTTCAAGAAGTGGTTTCAAACGGCACGAAAGCCTCGGATAACAAAATAAAATTCAACATAGGTTGCGCAAAAGAGGTTGCAAAATATGGTTATGAAGCCATGCAGAAAGGAAAAGTTGTAGCCATTCCAGGAAGCATTAATAAATTTCTTTCCAAACTTCCCCGTTTTGTTCCAAGGCGAACCGCAACAGCCATCATCCGGAAGATCCAAGAAAGAAATAGAAATCATTAATAGGTGTTAAGTTATCTGTTATTGAGTTACTATGGCGTTCTGAAAAAACTTTGCGCAATTAACCCAATAACAAATTAAATCCGTTTCAACTCAATAGGTTCTTCAGCTTGTATTTTTATGAGCTCCGTAAAAAATTCCTGTAATGATTTATAGGCCTCTGTAGCAAAACTAGTATTGTTTAGTTTTACGCTTAACCGAATATTTACTTTGCTTCCAGAAACATCGTACACCACGGACAGTTCGCCATCATTCTCTGGTAGTTTCAACAGTTTGTTGGCAGGCACTTTCACAATTTCGTATTGGTCTTTCACGTCTATGGAAACCAAATAATTGTTTTGCACTGGGAAACCAAAATCTATAGGATATTCCCGCGTTTCCTTTTTAAAAGGGTTTTCAGAAAAATAAGTCTGCATTAAAAAAGGATAGAGAAACAGCTTGTCGCCAACGGGTTGTTCGTGCAACGAAATGTCGTAATTTTCTTTATAGGGCTGCTCCAAATCCTTTTCGTTTTCCATCACAAGGTTTGAAATATCCAAGCTTTCGTTTTTGCTTTGCTTTGTTTTCACGATTTCATCTTTTCTGAAATCGTTGTAATCTTTTCGCTTAGCCACTGATATATAACCCGTGGAAACCTCGCTCACTTTCCCTGAAAATAACCCAGATTCATCGGCGGTGAGTTGCATGTTTACATAGTGCATGTTTTTGGCAATTGGAGTAATGGGTTCCCAATAACTTCCTTTTTTGAAATCCAAAACACGTCCCTGCACACAGAGGTCGCGAAGGGGCAAAATGCCAAAGGGCGTGTATTTGTCCGTAATGTCCAAAAGATATTTTTCATTGCCAATTTGCAACAGGACCAAGGCGTAAATAAAATTGCTCATTACTGGATATTGCATAGTGGGAAGGGCGTAATCGCGGGTTGAAATCAGCATTATTTTAGCGTTTAATCCAGCAGCTTCCAGGGCATTCAACAATGAAAAATTCAATTCGGAACTGTTGCCGGATTTACGTTCAAAAGCTTCTTTTACGCGGACATCACTTAATATGCGGTATTTGCCGTTCCAACTCATTTGGTTTTGAATGTAATAATAAATGGCTTTGGCTTTTTCAAGCTCACCTGCTGTGGCAAATAGGGAAGCAGGCAACGCATCTTTAAAATAGCTTGTGTATTTGAGTTGACGGCCCAGGTCTTTATCTGTTTTGTAATAATTGTCCACATCGTCCCAATTGCGGGTAAAGGGATGCGAACTTCTGTTGAAGTCAACGTATTCAATAAGTTCATACATTATTCCGGGTAAATAATTTGCTGGGGATAGCATATATTCCTCTTCTTTGGCTGCGGGTACATTTTTCATGGCGTAGGTAGCTATTTCGCACTCTGCGTGCACATCAAACCCATCAATGGAAAAGCAGGCTTTAGTTTTTTCAGCTTCGTTTATATCAAGCTTTCGGGTGCCGTAAAGAGTTCTGTTGTATTTAAAATTTCCAGGTAGTTCAGTGTGAAATTCGCTGTAAATGGTAGGGATGGAACTTTGAAACCGCCACCCTCCGAAGTTTGATAAATATCTTGTCTCAATTCTATAGGTATATTCCAAAATACTGCCATTCTTTATATTTGGGAACGTAAACTTTTTTAGGGACCAATATGCGTTTTCATCCGTATCAAAAATGTCGCTGCTTTTAACGAAGGTTTTTATGGGACCGTTGTGCGTGATAGCTGTGATTTTCGCTACGTTTTCACCGTTATTTTTTTCGTTGTAATAGGGAATTTCAATCGTGGCGCCTTCAAATTTACCAGCATCAAACACTTTTATTTTTATGTGCACCTCTTTGATGAGTTTCACAGAATTCTCCACAAGTTCAAAATAGTTTTTACCACTTTCAAAAAGCACCACTGCGGCAGCTTCCGGATCGCGCGGATAGGATTCCATTGCATATTCTTCCGGAAAAGGTTCCCCAAACGTAGCAGTTTCTCGCTGTTGAGGGAATGAAGTTGTAAAAACGAAAAGCGCAACGATGAAAGATGTTTTTTTTAAGTTCAAAATGTTTGTTTTTTTAAATTTTAAAAGAACGGGTTTATTAGTCTTACGCCTGCCTGCCCGTTGGTAGGTCTTACGTCCAAAAGTCTTATGTCTTTTTCTTTAAAATAATGGATTCCTCTTTCAACATCGTTACCATGGTGCCGAAAAATTCTTTTAATGATGGGTAGGCGTCAGATGGAAAACGATAGGCATTCAGTTTCATATTGAAGCGGATATTTATTTTGCTTCCCTCGGCTACATACGTTACCGAACATTCGCCATCTTCGCTGGGAAGTTTTATGCTTCTGCTTTTTGGAAGTTGCTCAATTTCATACACAGTGCCCAAATCTATGGATATTAAATAGGTGTTTGAAAAAGGAAAACCGAAATCCATAGGGTAGCTCCGTTCCTTCATTTTGAAGGGGTTTTCAGAAATATACGTTTTGTTGAAAAAAGGATAGAGAATCACTTTATCGCTCACGGTTTCGGGCTCTATGGCAACTTTGTAATTTTCCTTTAACGGTTTTTCAATTTCGTTGAGATCCTCCACTTGATAATCCTCGATTTCTATTCCAGCTTTGTCTTTTTGTTGGGTTTTTATGTATTCTTGGAGCGATTCTTCTTCTATAGTATTTCTTTTTCCCAACCCGATATATCCATAACTTGCTTGGTTCACTTTTCCACTGAAATTTCCTTGTGAATCTGTTGTTAATTGAGCGTTTGAATAATGGATATTTTCCTTAAAAGGCTCAATGGGCATCCAGTAACTCCCTTTTTTAAAATCCATAACGCGTCCCTGCACGTTTAAGGCCTGAAATGGAATAACCCCAAAAGGGGCTTGTTTGCTGGTTGCGTCCAGTAATATTTTTTCGTTGTTTATTTTTAATAAGGTGAGTACATAATTAAAATTGGAAAGTACAGGGTACAATTCTGTAGGTAAACCATTTTGGCGTGTTGATATTAGTACGGGCTTAGCTGTAAGTCCTGCCGCCTCGAGCGCATTAACTAATGAAAGATTGATTGCGGCAACGCTCCCCAATTTTTCTTTGAAGGCATCTTTGACTTTAATTTCATAATTAAAATAGCGTCCATTCCAAGTGTACTCTTCCTGTATAAATTTATAAACAGCTTTGGCGCGTTCAAGATCAGTGTCAATTTTCAGAATATCATTAGGAATTTTTCTTTTGAAATAACTTTTTTGGTTCAGTTGTTCTCCAAAGTCTTCATCATTTTCAAAACGTTTATCTATATCTTTCCAATTTCGGGTAAATACTTGGTCAAACCCATAAAAAGCTTTAAAGGCCAATGGTTCATATATTATTCTGGAAATATAATTTTTTTGGGAAAGCATATATTCTTCTTCCTGAAAAGAAGGAACATTGGTCATAACATATAAATCCACTTCAGTGGGCGTAAACCCAGAATTAGAAGGCAATCGGAAGCCATTTTTGTTCACCGTAGCTCTTTCAATATAAAGTTTCTTTTCACCAAAAAGAGCACGATTGTATTGAAAATAAAAGGGCAGTTCCGTCTTGAAAGTACTATAAATAGTAGGAAGTGCATGCTGAAACTCCCAACCATCTAGCTCATAAAAATAGGGAGTGACAATTGTATAGGAATATTCCAGAATACTGCCGGTTTGCACATTTGGGAACGTAAATTTCAGAACATTCCCAACTCCGGATTTTCGGGTTTTATAAAACGAGCCATCGGGAACAAAATCTTGAATAGGCCCGTTGTGGGTCACGGCCTTGTAGTCTTTTATTTCCTCTCCATAATAACCCTCGGCATCGTAATAAGGAATTTCAACAGTAGCATAGTCAAATTTTTTGGCATCAAAAACCTTTATTTTTCGATGTATTTCCTTCACCAGTTTTGCTGAAGTTCTCTTAATGATAGGAATTGCATAATAATTCCCAGATTCATAAAGTATAACACCCGTAGCATCTGGTTCAGCCTCGTAACTTTGGAGAGCTAATTCCTTTTCTGTAGGTTTTCCAAATTCATCGTTCCGTTCTGATTGTGAATATGATAAACAAACATTTAGGAATAAAACAAATAATGCTACTTTTTTTAAAATCATGTAGAAGAATATAGCTGCAAAATAGAACAATTATTAATACCTAAAAAAATATGGAAAGGTATTTTTCTGAAACCTCAAAGGTTTTTGAAAACCTTTGAGGTTTATTTTGGGTTAATAATCAACTTTCACTGTTCCAATCAATCCTTCGCGAAGCAAACATAACAATCCCCAAAATCAGGAACAGACCAATACTGCCCACCAAAAGCGCATAGTTTTCCAATTGGATAATTACGTAGATGAAACTGTAAAGAGAAGCCAACGAACCGCAGATGAGCAACGGAAACTTAAACCCCTTCAAAATGGCGCGGGAGTAAAGCGTTATCAATGCGAGCACGGAAAAGGCTGCAATAGCATACGCCTTAAAAAAATTGCTGTGTTCGGAAATGGAGATGAGCAGGGTATAAAACATCACTAACGCCAGCCCAATCATTACGTATTGGAACGGATGTATGTATATTTTGCTGACCAATTGAATCAACAAAAACACCAGCAGCGTTAACCCGATTACCATAAACCCATATTTGGCGGTGCGTTCGCTCTTTTGGTATTCGTCCACGGGAATGATAAGTTTGGTTCCGAAAGCCGAATTAGATAGGTCCGGCAACTGCCCATAAAACGATTGCTCAAACTGCCTGTTTATTTGAAGTACGCGCCAAGTAGCGGTAAAACCGTCTTTGCTGATTTCCTTATTGGTGTCCTCGGGCAAAAAGTTGCCGTCAAAACTGGGGGAGTGCCAGTTTGATTTCATAGTGGCGTCGGTTTCTTTTCCGATTGGTAAAAACTTTAGGCTTTCACTGCCGTTAATCTTTAAATCGAAGGAAAATGCGAGTGGTGTTGCGAACATTCCTTTGGCATTGGCAATGTAATTACTTTGGATGGTGTTCAAATATTCTGTGGAATACTGTGGCGTCATTGAAAGAGCTTCCGAAGCTAATTTCACAATGGGTGTTGTTTTTATTCCTTTTAAGTTGGACGTTTTCAAAAGAACTGTGGCTTTTTCCCAAAGTATGTTTTCATCTGTAATGTCAGTGTTCGAAAAATCAATTTTAGGAAAATTTCCTTTTACGTCTATGTCTGCGGAATAGACAACCGATTCGTAAATACTGCGGTTCAGCGGTTTTGTGTTAACCTTTGAAGCAATGTTGAGTTTGTCCGGAAAGAAGTAGGCATTTTGAATAGTTTCCTTCGTTTTTGTATAATATGAATTGCTCTTTTCATTAAAAATTTTTTCTTCGGAAATGACTTTATAGGGTATTTTTACGATAGGGCCGGAGAGCAGCACCTCGTTGCCCCATTTCTCGTTTATTTCACGGACCACTTCTTCCTGTCTGTAAGCTCTTTCGTTGATAAGCGATTTTACAAATTCCAACGGAATCAATAATACCAATAATAAAAACCCTACCACCAACATTCTTGCGGTGATGGAGTTGCGCATCCAATTGCTGAATCTACTTTTTTTCTGTTCCATAATTTGTGTGTTTATTGTTTGTAGTTAAATGTTTATAGTTGAATTATTTTTATAAAGTACTTTGTATTTCAAAGTGAATAAATAAAAAAATATGTTTTTTCTTTCATCTTGTTCCCCCTTTAGGGGGTCAGGGGGTAGGAGGTTTTTGAATAAGTTTTTCCAAGGCTTCAATATGTTTTTTGAATTCAGCTTTTCCAAGCTTTGTTGCGCTATAACTTGTGTTTGGCTTTCTCCCCACAAAACTTTTTTCCACCAAAATATATTCAGCCTGTTCCAAGGCTTTTATGTGGCTGGCAAGATTGCCATCGGTAACGTCCAACAATTCCTTTAGGCGATTGAAATCGGCGTCCTCATTCACAACGAGTATGCTCATAATACCCAAGCGGATGCGGTGGTCAAATAGTTTGTTTATGTTGTCAATTATCCCCACGCTCAGTTTTTTTCTTCTTTTAAATACATAATGCTTCCGTAAACAATGTGGAAAAGTCCGAAGCCAACAAGCCATAACCACAGGCCGTAACCGGGGAACGCTGCACAGATCAATCCTACGATAATTTCGGCATAGCCTAAATATTTCACATTCCCAATAGTGTATTTTGACGCATTTACGAGTGCAAGTCCATAAAAAATGAGCATTAACGATGCCGTTAGCCCGTAATGCTGGCTGTTCAATTTTATGATGATGTAAATTCCGCCTGTTATTAAAGGTATAAGAAAATTCAACAATAGGCGGCGAGTGGTAGTGTCCCAAATTTTTTCATTGTTTCTTTTGGCCCTTCTTGTTGTTAAAAGATAAGCAGTTACAATACTCAACACCGCTACAGAAGCCAAAAGCGCCAATAATAGTTTGAAGTTTAAACTGTGGAGTGTAAGGTATTCGCCCGGTTTCGGGAAAAGATATATATACGCAATTGCTACACCTACTACTGCGTAAACCCCCGCGAAAATGCCCGAAAGCCCACTGAGCGATATAAACCGGGAAGAACGGTCCATTAAATTTTTTATTTCGCTTATGTCTTTTAAATAATCTTTTTCACTCATAATAAAGTACTTTGAAAAACAAAGTAAATATAAAAATAGTTATCCCGCAAATTAATTTATAAAATATTTTTTGGTGGTAACAGACTATTAATGCTGATAAATAGGAAAAACCCTTAAAAAAATGGGGGAAATCCCTCTTGACTCGAATTGTTTTATACCGCATCTTTGTATTGCTATAATTAACTGGGGAGTTAATAAATAGGGGTTTTAAAAAGGTTGTCCGTTTTGGGCAGCCTTTTTTTATTTGGGATGTAACAAGCCATAAATTTTCCAATATCCCATCAATTAAAAAAAGGGGGAAATCCCCCATGAAAAACAGGGTTTTTCCTCTTGACTGGCTTTCATGTTCTTCGCATCTTTACAGCAGCAAATTAATTGGGGAGTTAACGATGCCAAGGAAGATGAAAGCTGTTCTGTTTAAGAACAGCTTTTTCTTTTATAACTCTTTGAAAAACAGGAAAAACACTTATAAAAAAGGGGGATTTCCCTCTTGATTGGTATGGATATTTGCCCGATATTTGAATACTTATATTACTGGGGAGTTTTATAGGTTTGAGGTTAAAGGCTTCTCCCCAAAAAGGAGTAGCCTTTATTTTTAAAAATTAACAATGCTTATTTTTAAAAAATTTTGTTTTAGCCAAAGAGCCCTGCCAGCATACTACTGGCAGGGCTCTTTTTAATTGATTACATCAAGTTATAACTGATTTATAGTCTTCCGAATTGCCACAAGATCTTTCAATAGTTTTTCGAGCAAATTTAAATTCAGCATATTGGCACCATCGCTTTTTGCGTTCGCGGGATCGAAGTGGGTTTCAATAAAAATTCCATCCGCACCAGTTGCAATTCCTGCCCGTGCAATTGTGGAGATCATTTCGGGCCGTCCGCCCGTTACACCCACACTTTGGTTGGGCTGTTGCAAACTGTGGGTTACATCCAAAACCACTGGGGCATATTGTTTCATCGTTGGAATTCCTCTAAAATCAACAATCATATCTTGGTAGCCGAACATGGTTCCGCGATCTGTAATCAGTACTTGCTCGTTGTTGCAATCGGTTACCTTTGTAACGGCGTGTTTCATGCTTTCAGGGCTCATAAATTGCCCTTTTTTCAAATTCACCACTTTTCCGGTTTTTGCCGCAGCAACCACCAAATCGGTTTGTCTGACCAAAAATGCAGGTATTTGTAGTACATCTACATATTCCGCAGCCATTGCGGCGTCACTCACTTCGTGAATATCTGTAACTGTGGGAACGTCAAAAGTTTCGGAAACCTTCCGAAGTATTTTTAGAGCTTTTTCATCGCCAATTCCGGTAAAGCTATCGATGCGGCTTCGGTTTGCCTTTTTGAAACTTCCTTTGAAGATGTATGGAATTTCCAAACGGGAAGTTATGGCCACTATTTTTTCAGCAATAAGCATTGCCATTTCTTCACCTTCAATGGCGCAGGGGCCAGCGAGGAGGAAAAAATTGTTGGAAGTTGTGTGCTTTATTTTTGGGATTAGGTTTAGTTGCATCGTAAAAGCTTATTTTAAAGCAAAGGTAGTTAAAAGCTTCTTCCGCTCAACTTTGAAAACGCAATGGAAGTTTTCAAAAAATTACTCCTTCACAATTTTATGGGTTTGGGAATTACCATTTCCATCTTCAATCTTTAAAAGATAGATTCCCGCTTCGGCTTTGGAAAGGTCAATTTGGTTGTTTTCTGAAGTTGTTTCAACCAATTGCCCCAACATATTATAAACTGAAATTTTTGAAAAAGTTTTTTCAGACTTCACATTAAGAACTCCATCTGTTGGGTTAGGGTAAATTGTGTATTGAGAAGATTCATTTTCTGAAATGCCCAAGGTGTTGTTTTTGTACCAGGCTAATTTATTATCACTGAAAGAAGCAGAAATTATATCTAACCACCCATCGCCATCAATATCTGCGGCTTTTGCGTCTCTAGGTAAATTAACTTCTGTAGTAATTGTTTTAGGCATAGAGAATGTACCAAGCCCATCTTCGTTTTCTTTAAAAGAAACCTTGTGATTCTTTGGCTTCCATAGTAACATATCATTGTCGTTATCATTGTCAAGATCATAAAAAAGATACTGTTCATAAGTATCCATTATAAATTGAGGATCGCCAAAGTTTCCTTGGTTGTCCAAATTTTCAAGCCAATGGGTATTTGTAAAGGAATTATCATCATCAGAGGTCATTATTATATCCTTTTTCCCATCGGTATTAACATCTGCATATTGAAATTCAATAATGTTAGTTCCGCCAGATTGAACCCAGGCAAATTGATAAATAATTTGCATTGGGCCGAATGTTGCATTGCCCAAATTTTTATACCAAAAAATTTTGCCTTCACTGTAAACCACATCAATTGCCAAAATATCTAAGAGTCCATCGTTATCAATATCTTCCATCGTTATCTTTGAAAAAATATTGCTATTTTGAAGTAGCATTTTTTCTTCGCCAAATGTACCGTGACCATCCGTGTTTTCATACCAAACAATCCACCCAGAAAATGTATTGGTAAGAGCAACGACCAAATCTAGATCTCCATCATTATCTATATCTAAAGTATTAATCGAGGTCATAAAATCTTGTTCTACCAAAATTTGTTCCAGCCCGAAGTTTCCATTGCCATCAAGATTTTCCAGCCAAGAAACTTTTCCAGGATTATTTCCGACCAACAAAATGTCTTGATCGCCGTCAGTATCTATATCAACAAATTGAACTGATAAAAAATAAGCGCCAACTCCATCAAATATAAATTCATCACCAAAATTTCCCAATCCATCAAGATTTCGATACCAACTCAACTTAAAGGTTTCCTCAGAAGCCGTCAAAACATCAATAAACCCATCATTATCAATATCAAAAGGAATAGATAAATAAGGTTTCAACGTAGTTGTAGAAATTATTTGTTGCGATCCAAATTGTGCAAACACAGAAACGGCATAGAAGATTGAAAGCGTGAGAAGTAGTTTTATTTTCATAATTTATACCTTTTTATAAATATAGCGTTTTCCTGCCTTAAATGTTGCCATTTTTCTATCAAAATAAAATCCCAAACTTTATTTCTAATCCACTTAGAAACACTACTTTTGCACCCTCCAAAAAATTGGAGCATTGTTATGAAAGTAAAAAACATCGCCATTATTGCCCACGTTGACCACGGTAAAACCACGCTGGTTGATAAAATTATGCACCACTGTAGTATTTTTCGTGAAAACGAACATACTGGAGATCTTATCTTAGACAGCAATGATCTGGAGCGCGAACGCGGTATTACCATTACTTCAAAAAACGTTTCCGTAATCTATAAAGACACTAAAATAAACATTATCGATACCCCTGGTCACGCCGATTTTGGTGGTGAAGTGGAGCGCGTATTGAACATGGCTGATGGTGTTTTATTGTTGGTCGATGCTTTTGAAGGCCCAATGCCACAAACGCGTTTTGTGTTGCAAAAGGCGATTGACCTAGGCTTAAAGCCTTGCGTTGTAATCAATAAAGTGGATAAAGAAAACTGTACCCCAGAAGAAGTGCACGAGGCAGTTTTTGATTTGATGTTTGAATTGGGCGCCGAAGAATGGCAGCTCGATTTCCCAACAGTTTACGGTTCTGCAAAGCACAACTGGATGAGCGATGACTGGAGAAACCAAACAGCTAACATTGAGCCGTTGCTAGATATGGTTTTGGAACACATTCCATCGCCAAAAGTGGAGGAAGGAACTGTGCAAATGTTGATAACTTCTTTAGACTTTTCGTCCTTTACAGGACGTATCGCAATTGGCCGTTTACAAAGAGGGGTTTTAAAAGAAGGAATGCAGATTGCTTTGGTGAAACGCGATGGCACTAAAGTAAAATCGAAAATAAAGGAACTTCACACTTTTGAAGGTTTAGGCCGTAAAAAGGTTGCCGAAGTACGTGCAGGCGATATTTGTGCCTTGGTTGGTTTGGAAGGTTTCGAAATTGGCGATACCGTTGCCGATGCCGAAAACCCAGAAGCCTTGAAAACCATTGCGATTGACGAGCCAACAATGAGTATGCTTTTCACAATCAACGATTCGCCTTTCTTTGGAAAGGACGGAAAGTTTGTTACTTCACGACATATTAGAGAGCGTCTCGAAAAAGAATTGGAAAAAAATCTTGCCTTGCGCATGGAACCAACGGACAGTGCCGATAAGTTTATTGTTTTTGGCCGTGGGGTTTTGCACCTTTCGGTTCTGATTGAAACTATGCGTCGCGAAGGGTATGAACTTCAAATTGGCCAACCACAAGTAATCATCAAGGAAATTGATGGTGTTAAATGTGAACCAGTTGAAGAAATGACCATCGATTTGCCCGAAGATGTAAGCGGAACCGCCATCAATATGGTTACTATTCGCAAAGGCGAAATGGTAAGTATGGAAGGAAAAGGGGATAGAATGATATGTAAATTCCTTATTCCATCCCGTGGAATTATAGGTATGCGTAACCAATTGCTTACCGCAACTGCCGGTGAAGCCATTATGACCCACCGTTTTCTTGAATACCAACCCTTGAAAGGTGGTATTCCGGAAAGACAAAACGGAAGTTTGGTTTCTATGGAAACCGGTTCTGCTATTCCTTATTCTATCGATAAATTGCAGGATCGCGGACGTTTCTTCGTAAATCCGAACGAGGATATTTATGAAGGGCAGGTAATTGGCGAAAACACCCGCCATGATGATATGACGGTAAATATTACCAAGACCAAAAAAATGTCGAACGTGCGTTCTTCAGGAGCTGACGATAAGGCGCGGATTATTCCCGCCATCAAATTTTCTTTGGAAGAAGCTTTGGAATACATCCAAAAAGACGAATATGTAGAGGTTACGCCAAAACATTTAAGACTTCGTAAAATATATTTAAAAGAAACGGATCGCAAGCGAAATAAATTATAGGAAAATATAATCGACGTTCAATTCAATAAACTCGGCGTTTTTTAGTTAATTTGTCATCGCCGAAAGGCAAAACGCAGTATAAAACAATAGGTATGAATTTTCTTTATTTCGATCCAGGGCTGGGAGCAATGATAGTACAGGCGGTAGTGGCGGCAGCAGCTGGCATTTTGCTCTTTTCAAAAGGGGTTATGTATAAGGTGAAATCTTTTTTCGGATTTAAAAAAGAAGAGGAAGATACTTACGATTCAATTGACGTTGAAGAGGAAGACACCGATACAAATGACAAAAAAAACTGACGCACATCAAGCTTCATTCCGTGATCCTTCGGGATATGTGTTTTATGATGGAAAAACCCTGCGAAGGGCCATCAATCCTATATACTTTCCGCAATATAACAAACTGAAGGACAGTGGTTTTTTCAAAAACCTAATAGCAAATGGGTTGCTTATTCCACACGATGAAACTTCGGTTTCTTCGGAAGAAATAATCATCACTCCTGAAGAAATTCCATTCATGACAAATCCATATGAGTGGAGCTTTGAGCAGTATAAACACGCCGCGCTTCACACTTTAAAAATTCAAAAATACGCACTTTCAAAAGGTTTTATTTTGAAAGATGCATCTGCTTACAACGTTACTTTTCACAAAGGGAAACCAATTTTCATAGACACACTTTCTTTCGATTTTTATGAAGAAGGAACGCCGTGGCGCGCCTACAAGCAATTTATCACACACTTTTTGGGGCCTTTGGTTCTCGCTAAATATCACGGCACCGAAGTTTTCAAAATGATGCAAACGCATATTGACGGGATTCCCGTTAAGCTGATTGCTTCTTTACTACCAACCCGTACAAAGCTCAGTTCGGTACTGTACCCAAATATCCACTTGCTCGCAAAAATGGAAAGCAAACACAGTGAAGACTACAAAGCCGAAACCGTAATTGCTACGCTTTCAAAAAAAGCACAGGAAAATATTTTGGAAAGTCTTTTTGATTATATAAAGGACTTGACTCTAAAAGAAACCAGTGAATGGGGCGATTATTACAATAAAACCAATTATGACGAAGCCGCTTTTGAAGCTAAAAAAACGCTGATAAAGGAGTGGATAAAACCGTTAGCTCCCCAAAAACTCATTGACGTTGGCGGTAACGACGGTACTTTTGCGCGAACGGTTATTGAAAAGGTTCCGCATATAATTGTTACCGATATTGACAGCAACGCCGTTGACCAAAATTACAAACAACTTCAAAAGAACAAGGAAACAAATATGCTTCCATTTGTTTGCGATGTATTGCAACCCGCACCGGGCATCGGTTTCAACAATACGGAACGCAATTCCCTAATAGGGCGTTTGGCGGAATATGCGCCAGATGTTACGATGGCACTTGCATTGATTCACCACATTACACTTTCGGGAAATGTTCCTTTTGAAAAATCGGCTGAATTTTTCGCCTCGTTTTCAAAAGTCCTAATCATTGAATTCCCAACCCGCGAGGATTCTTGGGCACAATCGCTATTGGTTCGCAA
>DAIMFZ010000037.1:0-15121 GCA_036724225.1 Aequorivita sp. | reverse complement strand
AAGAGGATTTCAGATTTCGATGAAGCTTTAAATTCCAGTAAAAACGAAATTTACAGCCTAAATAAAACTGAATTTGATTCCTTGGTAAAAGTGGATAAAAACCACGAGTTTCACTTGGTATATTCTTTTGGAACTTGGTGCAAACCTTGTGTTGCATTTTTACCTCAACTATTGGATTGGACAGAAAAAAACCCATCGGTCAAACTTTACATTCTTAATATTGAAAAAGATGGCGATGATAAATTGCTTCGTGTAAAGGATTTTTTAAGGGAAAAACATAATTTCAATGCAAACACCTTTATGGTGAGCGATGAATATGGAAAACGGAGATGGAAGAAATATGATGCCTTTGTTCAGGAAATGGTGCCGGGCCATGATGAATATGGAATGTCATTGCTTTTACTTTATGATAAAACCGGAAAATTACTTTATGCATCAACCTATAATGAAACTGATGAAGAGGAACTATTAACGATGTCAAATAAAATTAAGGAATGATTTAATTTCTGTGAATTATATTCATCAAAGAATTCCAGACCTCACAGGTTTTCAAAACCTGTGAGGTCTTTCCTTTTCATCAATAAATCGTACCTTTGTCCTCAAACCCCGAAGCTTTATGCGTAGGGGTTCACTTCAAAATAATTTATGGAATACGCAGAAAATATATTGGGAACCATCGGCAACACGCCCATGGTAAAAATCAACAAAATAATTGGGGACATTCCCGCTTTGGTGCTCGCCAAATACGAAACTTTTAATCCCGGCAACTCAGTTAAAGATAGAATGGCGGTAAAAATGATTGAAGATGCAGAGGCAGACGGTAGCTTAAAACCGGGCGGAACAATCATTGAAGGCACTTCTGGAAATACAGGGATGGGCTTGGCTTTGGTTGCGATTGTTAAAGGCTACAAAATGGTGTGCGTAATAAGCGACAAACAGAGCAAGGAAAAAATAGATATTTTAAAGGCAGTGGGCAGTAAAGTTATCGTTTGCCCAACAAACGTTGCGCCCGACGACCCGCGAAGTTATTATTCCACTTCTAAACGGTTGGCAGAGGAAACGCCGAATAGTTGGTATGTAAACCAATACGATAATTTAAGCAATACCAAAGCGCATTACGAAAGCACCGGCCCAGAAATCTGGAAACAGACCGATGGAAAAGTAACACACTTTGTTGTTGGAGTTGGCACTGGCGGAACTATCAGCGGCGTTGGAAAATATTTAAAAGAACAAAACCCAAACGTAAAAATTTGGGGAATTGATACTTACGGCAGTGTTTTCAAAAAATACCACGAAACGGGGATTTTTGACGAAAACGAAATCTATCCTTATATAACCGAAGGAATTGGCGAAGATATTCTTCCAAAGAATGTCGATTTTAGCGTGATTGATGGGTTTACGAAAGTAACCGATAAAGATGCCGCAATCTATACTCAGAAACTTGCAAAAATGGAAGGTTTCTTTTTGGGGAATTCAGCCGGAGCTGCAATAAAAGGATTACTTCAACTGAAAGATAAATTCACAAAAGACGATGTAGTAGTCGTTCTTTTTCACGATCACGGAAGCCGTTATGTTGGCAAAATGTACAACGATGAATGGATGCGCGAGCGTGGCTTTGTAGAAGAAGAAGCTAAAAACGCTTCCGATTTAATAAAGGAGCATGCAGACAAACCGCTGATAACCGTAAAGACCGAAGAACTTGTGGGCCACGCCATTGAGCGCATGAAAAAATATAATATTTCACAAATCCCCGTGGAAGACACAACAGGCTTTGTGGGCGCTTTGGACGAAACGGATTTGCTTCGTAAATATCTTGAAAATAAAAATGTAGCAGATCTTCCCATAAAAGAAGTGATGCACAAACCCTTTCCTATAGTAAAGAAAAGTACGCCCATTGAAGAAATTTCAAAATTGATCCACAAAGAAAACAACGCTGTCTTGGTGGATTTAGGCGATGGGAAATTCAATATAATTACGAAGCACGACATAATAAGTGCGTTGTAGCTTTTGCCGCGAATTCGCGAATATTTTTATATATTTATTCGTGAATTCGTGGTTGAAATCACGCAAAATTATTCGTATTTTTAAACTGAAATGAAAAACGAAGCCAAAAAATTATTCCGCTTTTTACGCACCCAACCATTGCCTGCGCACACCAATGAAATTTTAGCGTTGGAGCGCACAAAATTGGCTAATGAACGCACCCTGCTTTCCTATATCCGCTCTTCACTTTACTTGCTTTTGGGCGGTATTGCCATACTTCAACTCGATGATTTTAACAATATTCATTGGTTGGGTTACGTTGCGTTGGTAGTTTGTATTGTTTTTTTGGCAATTGGCATTTTCCGTTATGTACTGCTTTCGCGAAGGCTATATAAATGGAACCGCATTCTTTTTGTTGACAACGTTGTCGAAAAAGTTGAAAAGCAAGCCAATGCCCAAGAAAAATTAGTAAAGAAAGAAGCAGACGCACAATAAATTTTTCTGTATATTTACGGTACATCTTTTAAAGCTCCCCCTAAATTTTTTCAAATGAAAGAGGATTTTCTACACTATGTGTGGAAATTTCAGAAGTTGGATGCATGCGATTTTTTTACATCGAACCATGAAAAACTGCACATCAAGAAACAGGGGAGTCACAATTTAAATTCTGGCCCTGACTTTTTTAATGCCCAAATGGAACTGGATGGCCAACTCTGGGCTGGCAATGTTGAAATTCATCTGAAATCTTCAGATTGGTATGCACATGGCCACGAAACCGATAATGCTTATGACAATGTAATTTTACACGTGGTTTGGGAACACGATGCCGAAATTTTCAGGAAAGACGGCAGTGCAATCCCAACGTTTGTTTTAAAAAAACACATTCCAAAAACTACTTTAAAGCAATATCAAAGGCTGTTTTCAAAAGAAAAAAAATGGATAAACTGCGAAAATGATTTTGAAGAGGTTGATGAATTTATAATTGAAAATTGGCTGGAGCGCCTTTATTTTGAAAGGCTTCAAAAGAAGGAGATTTTGCTTTTGAAGGAATTGGAAGATTCCCAAAATCATTGGGAAAGTTTGCTTTTCAGAATGCTTTGCAAAAATTTTGGGTTGAAAATAAATGGCGATTCTTTTTTCAGCATTGCCAAATCCATTGATTTTTCAGTTATAAAAAAATGCAGCCAAGAACGGCTAGATCTAGAAGCATTGCTGATGGGGCAGGCAGGATTGCTAGAAGACGAGAAGGAGGATTGGTATTTTAAAACCCTAAAAACCAATTACGATTTCTTAAAACATAAGTTCGGATTACAAAACGCAAATCTAATTGCACCAAAATTTTTCCGATTGCGACCACCCAATTTTCCTACCTTACGTTTGGCACAGCTTACAATGCTTTATTATGAAAGGGATAATCTGTTTTCTCAAATTATCGCAGCACAAAACAGTACCGATTTTCAGAAGCTTTTCAACGTTTGCGCCAGCGAATATTGGGACACGCATTACAATTTCGGAATTTCTTCGCTAAAGCGAAAAAAAAGGCTTACCAAAACTTTTGTGGATCTTTTGATAATCAATACAATTATTCCCCTAAAATTTTGTCATGCAAGACAGCAGGGGCGTGACGTTTCTGAAGAAATTCTGAAACTTGCTTCCCAAATCTCTTCCGAAGAAAATGAGATAGTTAAGAAATTCAATTCACTTAAAAAGGTTTCAAAAAACGCCTACCAAAGTCAGGCATTGCTGCAATTGAAAAATGAATATTGCGATAAAAACAAATGTTTGCAATGTGCAGTTGGGAATTCAATAGTGGGCTCTGACGCCGAAAAACCAAAGAAGCAACCGTTTTAAGTCAGATTCTTTTTGCTTGTGAGCGTGCAGACTTAGCACGAAAAAGCGTAATTTGCGTGTATGTTGCAAGCCATTTATTCATTGCGCTATTACCTCGAAAAACGTGGATTTTACGTGTCTTCCCGTCTGGCCGACAGGTTGGGGATGCGCGCCAAAAGCGTTCGTCTTTTTTTTATTTATGTTTCCTTTGCCACCTTTGGGGTTGGCTTTGCCATGTATCTTACCATGGCATTTTTGTTGAAGTTAAAAGACCTTGTTAACACCAAACGAACCTCGGTTTTTGATTTATGAGGCATCTTTTCAATTCCAAATTAACTATCGCTCTTTTTTTGCTCCTGGTAATATTTATGACAGGTGTTCTCGGCTTTCGTTTTTTTTCCGAATACACTTGGGTGGATTCTTTTTATATGACCGTTATCACAATAACCACGGTGGGTTTTGGAGTATTGAAGCCATTGAGCCCAGAGGAAAAGATTTTTGTTTCGCTTCTCATCATTTCCAGTATCTTTATAGTGGGCTATGCCATTTCGGTAATAACGGAATATATTTTAAGTAAAAACATCGGTAATTTAAGACAGAAAAAAGTGCAGAGAAAACTGGATTCAATGAGTAATCACATAATTGTTTGTGGCTTTGGAAGAAACGGAAAACAGGCGGCACAAAAGCTTTTGGCCTACAAGCGTCCGTTTGTAATTATTGAAAAGGATGAGGATGTGATAGAACGTTTTTCTGACGACGAAACGCTTTTCATCATGGGAAATGCCATAGAAGATGAGGTTTTGTTGAAAGCTGGCATAGAAAGGGCCTCCACTTTGATCTGTGCCACGCCCAGCGATGCTGACAATCTTTTTGTAGTACTTTCTGCCCGTCAGATGAACAAAAATCTGAAAATAATAAGTCGCGCCAGTGAAGAGACCAGTTATAAAAAAATGAAACTCGCCGGGGCCGACAATGTAATCATGCCCGACAAAATTGGTGGCGACCACATGGCTTCCCTCGTAGTAGTTCCGGATCTTGTGGAATTTTTGGACAACTTGACCGTTTCCGGCCTGCAGGATAGTATCAATGTAGAACAAATACCTTTTGAAAAAATGTGTCCCAACGGAAAAGAACAAGCCATACAGGATTTAGACGTTCGCAAAAAAACGGGCTGTTCCATCATTGGTTATCGTTCCCCAACGGGCGAATATATTGTTAATCCAGAACCATCCTTAGTCCTTCAGAAAAACTCAAAACTGATACTCATTGGGCGCCCCAATCAAATTGAGAGTTTAAAAAGAGTGTACGGAGTTTAAGAAAACGCAAACAAATTTCCCTTCAATTCTTCGAAATTGTTAACTTTTTTAGGCATCTTGCTTTTTTTAAATTTTTAAACTTGATAAATTCACTATGAAGAAATATCTTCTTTCGCTTATTACTTTTCTAATTCCAATTTTCACTTTCGCCCAAGAACATAAAAGTTTTGCAGAAAAAATCGATGATGGATTTGCTGAATACACCACGCCAATCGTTGATTTAATTTTTTATCCCATAACAATAGCGGGAAAGGATATGCCAATTGTAATTATTCTTTTGCTGTTGGGAGCACTTTTTTTCACACTGTACTTCAATGGGGTTAACTTTAGATATATAAAAATTTGTATAAAAACAGCCGCAGGAAAATATGATGAGTTGGATCATCATGTTCCTGCCGATCAAGAAATTGAGGTTAAGGATGGTGAAATTCACGATACCGTTCACTTAACAGGTGAAGTTCCTGGAGAGGTTACTCACTTTCAGGCATTAACGGCTTCTTTGTCCGCAACGGTAGGTTTAGGAAACATTGCTGGTGTTGCTGTCGCCATTGCCATTGGCGGTCCCGGAGCTACAATTTGGATGATTGTAGCTGGACTATTAGGAATGGCTTCAAAGTTCACCGAATGTACATTGGGTGTAAAATATAGAGAAGTAGACGCAGACGGAAAAACCTATGGCGGGCCAATGTATTACCTTGCAAGTGGTCTTAAAGAAATGGGAATGGCCGGTTTTGGTAAAGTTTTGGCTATCTTTTTTGCCATTATGTGTATAGGAGGATCCTTTGGCGGGGGAAATATGTTTCAGTCCAATCAAGCCGCTGCACAATTGACGCAATTAATGGATTGGGATGGTCCAAACGCTGGTCTTTATGTAGGTCTGGTTATGGCTCTCGTTGTCGGTTTGGTAATAATTGGTGGAATAAAGAGAATTGGATCAGTAACTGAAAAAGTAGTTCCTTTTATGGCTATTATTTATGTGGGAGCCGGATTAATAATTATAGGGATAAATTACGATATGATACCTTTTGCTGCCAATCAAATATGGGATGGAGCCATAAATCCGAATGCCGCTTTTGGTGGTGTGGTGGGAGTGTTGATAGTAGGATTTCAACGTGCGGCATTCTCTAACGAAGCTGGGGTAGGTTCTGCGGCCATAGCACACTCCGCCGTAAAAACTCGATATCCCGCCAGTGAAGGTTTAACTGCTTTATTGGGACCTTTTGTTGATACGGTAATAATATGTACAATGACTGCTGTTGTGATCGTAATTACCAATGCGAAACACAACTTATTTACTTATGGAAACCTTGATTCGGCCAGTAATGTAATGCTCAATGCGACCAATCAGCCAATAAACGGAGTCGATTTAACCTCGGTGGCCTTTAATTCTGCCATTCCAAATTTTTCTATAGTTCTTACCATAGCCGTTATCTTGTTTGCCGTTTCCACGATGATTTCCTGGTCATATTACGGACTGCAATCTTGGAAATTCCTCTTTGGAAAGGGAAAAGTTTCAGATATTACGTATAAGGTTTTATTTTTAATATTTTTAGTTATAGGAGCATCTTCCAGTTTGGGTGCTGTAATTGGTTTTTCCGATGCTATGATTTTTGCTATGGTTTTTCCAAACATTATCGGATTAGTCCTGCTTTCACCTAAAGTAAAAAAAGAATTGAGAAAATACCTGAATGCAATTAAAATAGCAAAAATGGATGCTACCATTCACCATGAAAGTAAAGAAGAGAGAAAAATTTAAAAACAATTTTATAAATATAAAATCCCACTTCGCAGTTTCTAAACAACAATGAAGTGGGATTTTCCTTTTGTTGCTGCTCAAAGTTTCATTATTGTAAGTATTTTATAATTGATTTTTTTGAGGGAGATACCTTTAATTTTTCAATGTTCTCAACTGTTGCACTTATTGTTTGAACTTAGTGCATATTTTCCTCCAAATTTTTGAATTTGTAGTTTTTTTTAAGCATCTTGCTTCGTTTTATTTTAAAAAAGTTAAACCTTAAAACTCCACTATGAAGAAATATCTTCTTTCGCTAATCACATTTCTAATTCCATTACTGAATTTTGCACAAGAAACCCCTCCCGAAATGGGAATTGATGAACAAATTAATCAAGCTTTTCTTCCTGTATCCAATTTTTTCTCAAATGTAATTTTCTTTCAAATAGCTGGAATTCCCTTTGTTCTTATATTACTAGTTTTTAGTGCCACATTTTTCACTCTATACTTTGGGTTTCCTAATTTCAGATATTTTTGGCGGGCAATACAAACTGTTCGTGGCAAATATGAAGATATAGAAAACCACGGTGCAACAATTTTGTACGGAGAAGGAGGAATTGCCCAAGGTGTTGACATGAACAAAGTTGAGGATTTTGGTGCTCATGTTGACGCACTTGATGATGATTTGGCAATAGATGGAGACATTGTTGATACCATAAGAGACGAAAGTTCCGCTGGAGAGGTTAGCCATTTTCAGGCTTTAGCAACTGCAGTTTCCGGAACTGTTGGTAATGGAAACATTGCGGGGGTTGCCTTAGCAATTGCGCTTGGAGGTCCAGGAGCTACCTTTTGGATGGTTGTTTGTGGACTTTTGGGCATGTCTACAAAATTTGTGGAATGTACTTTAGGTGTTCAATATCGTGATGTTGGTCCAGATGGAACTGTTTACGGAGGACCCATGTTTTATCTAAGCAAAGGACTTAAGGAAAAAGGTTTTGCTACTTTGGGAAAAATTGCTGCTGTTTTATTTGCCGTTTTTTGTATTGTTGGCTCTTTTGGCGGCGGCAATGCTGCGCAAGCAAATCAAGCAACTATTGTATTGAAAGATTTATTCAACCTTCAAAGCACTGCAGCTGGATTTATTATTGGCGTAGTACTTGCAATATTCGTTGGTATCATTATAATTGGTGGAATAAAAAGAATTGCACAAGTAACAGAAAAAGTTGTTCCATTTATGGCGATTTTTTATATAATTGCTTGTCTGTATATCATTTTCAGTAATTTTTCATTAATTGATGATGTTGTAAGCCTAATTATTTCCGAAGCGTTTAAGCCAACTGCGATAAGCGTTGGTTCTGTAATTGGAGTTTTATTGATTGGTTTTAAAAGAGCAGCTTTTTCCAATGAAGCAGGTGCCGGTTCGGCATCCATTGCCCACTCCGCAGTACGTACAAAATATTCCGCCAGTGAAGGGCTAGTCGCGCTTTTAGAGCCTTTTATTGATACCGTAGTTATATGTACAATGACCGCTTTGGTTATTATCATTTTTAACATGGGAGGTTATTTTGAATATGGCGATGTAACTGGCCACGGGGTAGCGATTATTAATGGCGTTTCATACGAAGGCTCTGGAATTACTGCCCAAGCATTCCACGCGTTTATTCCATATTCCAATATTTTCTTGACTATTGCGGTATTCCTTTTTGCTGTATCCACGATGATATCTTGGTCATATTATGGATTGCAAGCTTGGAAATATCTTTTCGGAAGAGGCAAAACAATAGATTTAGTTTATAAATTTCTTTTTTGTATCTTTATTATTATTGGTGCCGCAGCAAATATGCGATCAATTTGGGACTTTTCTGATGCGATGATATTTGCGATGATTTTCCCAAACATGATTGGATTGTTCTTCCTTTTCCCCGTAGTGAAAAAACAATTGCGCCGTTATTTGGCCGCTATTAAAATGAAAAGGGAAGCTTTATCGGATTAAACTTTTTCAAGATGAATATAAAATCCCACTTCACGTTCAACAAGCAACAACGAAGTGGGATTTTACTTTTGTTGCTGCTCATCATTTCATTGTTTTGCATTTATGGGCTTGTTGATTTTTCGGAAGAGGACACTTTTGATACTTCTTCTGCAGAAATTGTTTCCCTGCAAAAGGAATTGGATTCCTTACGCCTAATTGAAATTGAAAAAAGAAAACCCAAGAAATATCCTTTCAACCCAAATTTCATAACAGATTATAAAGGCTACACTTTGGGAATGTCCAATGAAGAAATTGATCGGTTACTTCAATACAGAAAGGAAGACAAATGGATCAATTCCGCAGCCGATTTTAAAAGGGTTACTGGCGTTTCAGATTCTTTGCTGAATGAATTGAGCCCTTATTTCAAATTCCCTGATTGGGTTACCAATCCAAAGCCAAAAAGCAATTTCAAGGATTACAAAAGTGAAAATGATTTTTCTGAAAAATCCTTCGCACAAAAAATAGATCTCAACAAAGCAACCGAGGAACAATTGCAGCAAGTTAGTGGTATTGGCGAAGCGCTCAGCAAGCGAATCGTTACCTATCGTGAAAAGTTGGGAGGTTTTTCAAATGACGTCCAATTGTATGGTGTTTACGGTTTGGATGTTTCCGTTGTACAACGAACTCTAAATCTTTTCACTGTAAAATCCGCGAAAGGCATATTAAAAATAAATGTAAATACAGCCTCCGCTTCCGATATTTCAACCGTTCCTGGAGTCTCGTTTGAATTGGCAAAGAAAATTTGGGAATACAGAAGACTTCACGAAAAAATAAGTAGCATTCAAGAACTGGAGAAAATTGAAGGAATGACCGAAAGAAAGTTACAGCTAATTCAGTTATATTTGTCCGTTGAGTGAGGCATAAAATAATCTTCCTCTTGTCTGGACAAGCCCTTTGGCTTCGCCCAGCATAAAATAAAGTCGAACCTTCGGGTGTCGAAAACAATTTTAAACAACAATCCATCAAAATGAGTTATCAATGAGTTTATATTTTACAGAGGAACACGAATTTTTCAGAAAGAGCTTTCAGGACTTTCTTCAAAAAGAAGTAGTGCCACATATTGAAAAGTGGGAAAAAACCGGACATATAGAGCGGTTTATCTGGGGGAAATTTGGTGAAATGGGCTACTTCGGAATCTATCAGCCCGAAGCTTATGGCGGCTTGGATTTAGACCTTTTTTATACGGTAATTTTTTTAGAAGAACTTCAAAAAGTGAACAGTGGCGGTTTTGCCGCGGCAATGTGGGCGCACGCATATCTTGCGATGACGCATCTTAAAAAAGAAGCCAATCACGAACAAAAGGAAAAATATTTGGTACCCAGCATTACAGGTGAAAAAATAGGCTGTCTTTGTATCACAGAACCTTTTGGCGGAAGCGATGTTTCTGGAATGCGAAGCACGGCAGTAAAAAAAGGGGACAGCTATATTTTGAACGGCTCCAAAACATTTATAACCAATGGAATTTACAGTGATTATTTAATAGTTGCCGCAAAAACAGCTCCTGAACATGGCAACAAGGGCATCAGCATTTTTGTGGTGGACCGCGATGCAAAAGGCGTTTCTGCTACTAAACTGGAAAAACTTGGCTGGCGGGCTAGCGACACTGGAGAAATAGCTTTTGACAATGTTGAAATCCCTCTTGGAAATTTACTTGGCGAGGAGAATGCAGGATTTCCTTATATCATGCAACATTTCGCTTTGGAAAGATTGATTATGGGTATAAACGCCCACGCCCGCAGCGAATATGCTTTGGAATACACCATTCAATATATGAAAGACCGTTTTGCATTCGGGAAAAGCATTTCCAAATTTCAGGCACTTCGCCACCGCATTGCACAAATTGCCAGTGAAATTGAAGTCTGTAAAACATTTAATTACGTAACGGCAAAACGATTAAACGACGGCGAATACGTGGTAAAAGAAGCTACAATGAGCAAACTGATATCCACCAAAGTTTCCGATGAGGTTATGACTGAATGTCTTCAGTTTTTGGGTGGTTACGGTTATATGGAAGATTACCCTTTAGCACGCTTGCTTCGCGATAGCAGACTTGGGCCGATTGGTGGAGGTACTTCAGAGATTCTCCGTGAGATAATTGCGAAGATGGTTATTGAGGGAAAGGCTTATAAACCTGCTACTTAAATTTTCTACTTTTTTTTAAATTTTTAAATCTAATTGCGAGAAATGAAACACTTCAGCAAAAAATATTATTTCACTCTTTTAATAATTCTTATTGGATCCACCACCTTTGCCCAAACCGAACTAAAAGGGAAAGTTGCTGATTTTTTAACGTATCAACCCATTGAGAGTGCCAGTGTTTACATTAAAAACACAACAATCGGCTCTATAACCAACACGGATGGTAATTTCGTTTTAAAAGTACCACAGCAGCATTTGAAGGATACGCTGGTAATTTCATCCATCGGTTACAAAAGTTTCAATGTGATGATTAGTGAGTTTGAAAATGGTTCAGATATTTTTCTGGAAGAAGATGTGGCGTCACTGGATGAAGTGGTAATAGTCGCAGACCCACGGCCCACAACTGGTAACGCTATTGTACAGAAAGCAATTGACAAGTTACCGAGCAATTTGCCCGATCAACCCTATCTTCAAAAAGGGTTTCTGCGCCACAAAGAGCGCAACAAAAAAGAATACAAATGGCTCATTGAAAGCGCTATTACTTTATATGATTCCAGTTACGCTTCCGGCGCAAAAAACAACTTGAAAATAAATGTAGATGAAACTCGAAAAAGCTATGATTTAAGAGATGTTGATAGTCTTTTTACTTATTCGGCATATCTTAAAAGCATAGGGTCAAAGGCTAAAAATATTAATCGGAATTCAGTAAAAACTTCATCGTTAATTGATGCCATAAAATGGAACGACAGCCGCGTAAACGGACTGGAAAATCTTTTTAAGGGAAAACTCAATTTGGTGCGAAATTCAAATGTTATCGGCGCATTGCTGGGCAAAAATACACTTGAAAAACACCAGTTTGAACTGGATACTATTTTGGTGGACAACGGAAGAAAACTTTATAAAATAAAAATCTCAAAAGGTGCCGATTTTGTGGGTTTGAATACCCCAAATATTTATAACGAAGGTTTTGAGCCCAAAGGTTGGATATATATTTATTATGACAATTATGCCATCAAAAAGGTGGAATATGAATTGGTTGCCGCTTCCGATGTTCAAAAAAAGCGCAGCAAAAGCCTTTTTGACACGCAGACCATCCACAAACTTATCATAACATATATAGAGTATCAGGACAAAATGTACCCCAACTATATATATTATGAAACTCCAAAACTTGTTAACACTGGCGATAGATCTTCCGATGGAACAATAACTGAAGCTGCACCTGGCTTTGACAAAGATGAGCAATATTACTATACCATTCAGGAAATATTGTTTTTTGAAATAATCCAAGATCCTGAAATTATAAACCAAGAATTGCAGCAGAATGATTGGACTGCAGATATTTTTTCATCCAAACCCTATCACGAAGCTTTCTGGAAAACCTACAACGTTTTGCTTGAAAGTAAAGAGGAAGAAAAGCTTATCCAAGACTTGAGCAAGCGCGCAACTTTATATAAAGAGTAATATTTCTAAAAAAACCCATAACTCATAACCCATAATTCATAACTTTTTTTATCTTTGCCGTCCTAAAGAGAGGAGGTGATGACACTATGTTAATTATACCAGTTAAAGACGGAGAAAATATCGATAGAGCGCTGAAGCGTTTCAAGCGTAAATTTGATAGAACCGGAACTATGCGCCAGCTTCGTTCCAGACAAGCTTTTATGAAGCCTTCTGTTAAAAACAGAGCAAAGATTCAAAAAGCTCAATACATTCAGAACTTAAGAGATCAGGAAGACATTTAATTGTAATCCTTTTGAATTTAAAATAGAGATCCGTTGGGAAAATATTTCCAACGGATTTTTTTATGAGTAAAAGTTACTAGGTTATTGAGTTATTGAGTTATTTTGTGTTAGAAATATGAAATAAGAAATGTCATTCCAACCCTTCACAGATTACCTGCAACTTGAAAAAAAGTATTCCCCACACACGGTTACTGCATATTTGAAGGATTTGGAAACATTTCAACTTTTCGCTTCGGAAGAATATCAATATACTGAAATTGTAAATGTGAACTATTCAATCGTTCGCAGCTGGATTGTTTCACTGGTAGATTCCGGCATTTCAAACCGGACCGTAAACCGGAAAATTTCTTCACTGAAGACCTATTATAAATTTCTTCTAAAAACCGGGCAGATTGAAATTAATCCTTTGGCAAAGCACAAAGCCTTAAAAACCTCAAAAAAGATTCAAGTTCCATTTTCAGAAAAGGAAATAGGGAACGTTATGGAAATGTTGCAAACCGAAAATACTTTTGAAGGTCTTCGCGACCGGTTGATTGTGGAACTTTTTTATTCCACGGGAATTAGAAGAGCTGAATTGATAAACGTAAAGTTGAATGATGTTTCATTTGCACAGAAAACAATCAAAGTGTTGGGCAAAAGAAACAACGAGCGTATCATCCCGCTGTTGCCATCGGTTCTGAAAAGCATACTTGAATATTTGCCCATTCGCCACGGACTGGAAAATATTAAAGACACCGAACAATTGTTTTTAACTTCAAAAGGGGTTAAAATTTACGAAAACCTTGTCTATAGGATTATAAATTCATACTTTGGTAAAACTTCGGAAAAAGTTAAGAAAAGCCCGCATATATTGAGGCATTCTTTTGCTACCCATCTTTTAAACGAAGGTGCTGATATTAATGCGGTTAAGGAACTTTTGGGTCATTCCAGTCTTGCTTCAACACAGGTTTATACCCAAAATAGTATAGCAAAGCTGAAAGAAGTTTACAAAAATTCACACCCGCGCAACTAATACAAAATTGACGTATGGCGTAAAAATACATAGTTTAACTTTTTAAAATAAATAAATATGAGAGTGAACATGCAAACGCCCAACTTTGCCGCCAAAGATGAACTTTTGGTATTTGTTGAAAAAAGATTGTCCAAACTGGAACAGTTTTATGACAAGATAGTTTTTGCTGATGTCTTTTTGAAAGTTCAGAAAACAAGTGAAAAGGAAAACAAAATCGTAGAAGTTTTATTGAGTATTCCGGGAGACGATTTAATGGTAAAGAAAGAAGCAAAAACCTTTGAGGAAGCTACTGACGAAGTAGTGAAAACGTTGGAGCGACAGCTCAAAAAGAGAAAACAGAAACAAAAAGTATATTTGTAATAGAATTTTTTAGAAAAAGTTTTGTAGAAAAAATAATTTAGCTACATTTGCAGTCCGTTAGAAATAGCGGACTTTTTTATGGCTAAAAAACAGCCTAAAAGGGAGGTCAAAATGCCGATGTAGCTCAGTTGGCTAGAGCAGCTGATTTGTAATCAGCAGGTCGTGGGTTCGAGTCCCTCTATCGGCTCTTGAAATATTGAAAAGTGTATCAGGAATTAAATCGGTTTTAAAAATAGAACTAGGATTTAATTGGGGCGAGAAGTTTATCCTGAGCGCAGTCGAAGGGAGTCCCTCTATCGGCTCTTGAATTTCTGTGAAGGCAGGAAATTTTGAATTTTGGAATTTCTATTTTGGAAATTTTAGAAAAGGGGGAGATACTCAAGCGGCCAACGAGGGCAGACTGTAAATCTGCTGACTACGTCTTCGCAGGTTCGAATCCTGCTCTCCCCACAAACAATTTTTGCTTAGGCAAAAATTGAAAAATTCAAATTACAAAGACCAAATTCCAAAGGGATTGGTTCAAGATTTGAAAATTGTTCTTTAAAATATTGAAAACATTTTGATTAAGTTCTAAAATCAATTTTAAATTCTTTGGAATTTGGGATTTAGTTTTTTGGAATTTATTCGAAGAATTGCGGGAGTAGCTCAGTTGGTAGAGCGTCAGCCTTCCAAGCTGAATGTCGCCGGTTCGAACCCGGTCTCCCGCTCTAATGAAAGTTAATAGTTAATAGTTATTGGTTATTAAGTTAAGTCGTAACTATAAACTTGAAACCTGAAACTTGAAACCTGCAACTAAAAAGGCCGGTGTAGCTCAGGGGTAGAGCGTTTCCTTGGTAAGGAAGAGGTCATGGGTTCAATTCCCATCATTGGCTCAAGAAAGCCATCAATCCTAGTGTATTATGTTGTTTTAGCTTCATAATATTATAGGTTTTAGGTCTTACATAGAATGTTAAGACCTTGATTTACAAAGTT
>DAIMFZ010000036.1:0-15410 GCA_036724225.1 Aequorivita sp. | reverse complement strand
GAAATTTTTGGCACAGGCAATAAAAATCATTTTGATAATAATTGCCGTAATGCTTGCCCTACGTGTGGCAGGTCTGGACGGAATTGCCACCGGACTTTTAACAGCCGTTGGCGGTGGCGCCATCATTTTAGGTTTTGCATTTCAGGATATTGGGAAGAATTTTTTGGCGGGAATCATCCTTGCTTTCAACAGACCTTTCAATATAAACGACACGATTAAAATTGACAATATCTTTGGAAAGGTGAAAGAGTTGAGTTTTCGTTATTCGCACATAAAAACTTTTGATGGACGTGATATTTATATTCCCAATAGTGACGTACTCACTAAACCCGTTGAAAACTATACAGCCGATGGGTTTTATAGGGTTGAGTTTATTGTTGGAATTGGTTACGAAGATGATATTGAATCTGCCAAAATTGTGATACAGGAAATTTTGGATGGCAATACTGAAATTGTAAGAGACGAGTTCCACGAAAATTTTGTTATTGAAGACGAACTTGCCGCAAGTACGGTAAATTTGAAAGTATTTTTTTGGGTTGATACGGTTGATTATCGAAGAGCATCAAGGGTTTTGCGAGGTTTAATAATTAAACAAGTGAAAGAAGCTTTAGCCGCCAAAGATTTCAATCTTCCTTCAGATGTTGTGGAGTTGAAACTTTATAAAAATACGCCCGACATTCCTTTTAAAATGAGCAAAGAAGTCCTAAATGAACTCCCAAAAAAAGAAGATTAACTTAATCGCAAGGCAGGGGAATGTTCAAGGTTTTGTAGTTCCAGTTTTTTTGGAAACTGAAATGCCACCATTCCGTTCGAATGGTATTGAAACCGAATTTCCGCATTCCCTCAAAAAGCAGTTTTCGGCTTGCCAATATTTCCTTTGAAAAATTATAGTTATCAATATGCGCTTCCCTTCCGAAATAATCGTAATCACTGCCCATTTCTATATAACATCCATCCAAGGTTTCCAAAGTAATATCTACCGCTGCGCCTTTGTTGTGAATGGAGCCGTTGCCGTAGGGATTACCCACATAGGTTGGCCGTGGCACTTTGGCCCACATTTTTTTTTGAACGTCTAAAGGTCTATAACAATCATAGACTTTTATGCGGTAGCCTTTTTCGCAGAAATATTGGTTGGCCTGTAAAAGTGCTTCTGCAACTTCGGGTCGCAATAGGCAAACAGGGCAGTCATAAAGTGTTTCACCAATGAAATTGTATGGAGTGGCATAACGTATTTGATAACTGAATTCCGTTGAAAGTTCATTGAGATTTACAAGAAGGTCCTGCGAGTTTTTTTCGGAAGAAAAGCTAAAGAACAGCAATGTGATAAAGAGTATTTGCAAAAACTTCATTCTTCAAATTTAAGCAGAATTTAATAACATTCGCTTTGGCTATTTGTAACTTTGGGAAAAACGATAAACTATGAATAATTTAGGAAACAAATCCGCACTGGTTACAGGCGGTACAAAAGGAATAGGATACGGAATAGCCGAAGCATTGCTGAAAGAAGGCATTAACGTAGCCATAACCGGAAGAACAAAAGCAACTGCTGAAGAAGCTGCCAAGAAACTAAACTCCCAAGGAAATGATAGGGCACAGGCCATAGGTTTGGAAGCCGACGTGCGCAGTTATGAAAGCCAAGAAAAAGCAGTTAATGAAGCCGTTGATAGGTTTGGTTCTTTAGATATTGTTATTGCAAATGCTGGGCTTGGCTACTTTGGCTAAGTTGATGATATAAGTATAGAACAGTGGAAGGAAACCATAGATACAAATCTTTCGGGACCATTCTATTCCTTGAAAGCGAGTGTTGACCAATTGAAGAAAAAAAAAGGCTATTTTATAACTATATCCAGTTTGGCGGGCACTAATTTCTTTAAGGGCGGAAGTGCTTACAACGCCAGTAAATTTGGATTAACTGGTTTCACGCAGGCCGCAATGCTCGATTTGCGCGATCACGGAATAAAAATAAGTACAATTATGCCAGGTTCAGTTGCTACCCATTTTGCAGGGCACAAGCCTGATGAAAAGGACGCGTGGAAAATCCAGAAGGAAGACATTGGAAAATTGGTTGTTGATTTATTGAAAATGAACCCACGCACATTGCCAAGCAAAATTGAGGTACGACCAACAATGCCCCCTTCAAAATAAACTATTTGAAGAAAAAGGCTTCAGCCCAAGCGATAGCATTTTCCAAATTTTCATAAAACGTGAAACTATGGGGGAAAAGCTTCTGTTCTACCAGGGCTCTTTCCCTTTCCTCTTCCATAGTAGAAACAATTGCAAGTCCTTTTTTGTTCTTCATCTTTCCGTTTTTATAGATATCGAGATCAATGGTATGATGATATCTTCTATCAGCAATCACGACGAATGGTTTTTTTCCAAAATGGGCTTTGTAGTTTGCTCGTATCCAATCATTTTTTTTCAAGTCAAGATGCTGATTTTCGAATACACGAAGGAGTGAGTATGTATCATATAGATATAGTTCACAAAAATCGGAAAGCAGTTTTTTCTCCATTTTTTATTAGTTAGCGTTGTTTCGACTAAAAATATAACATTTTTTGCTTGCTTTAACAAAGTTTCTTCACTAGCATTATCTTTCCTATAATCTGATATATTTTACATCTTAAATAAAGCGCTTGTTTATAAAGATTCCAATTGTTTAAAAAAAAGGCGGTCCATTTTAAAATGAACCGCCTTTGCCATAAGTGTTACTTTCAGTTTTTAATTGGCAGAAAGCAAGGCCAAGAATTTATCAAGATTAGGCAAGATTACAATACGCGTTCTTCTATTGGTTGCGCGGCCTTCCTTGGAATCGTTTTCTGTTAGTGGATGAAAACTGCTTCGTCCAGCTGCTATAAGCTTTTCAGGCGCAACACCGTAGTCATCCTGCAATTTGCGGATAACCGCTGTTGAACGATCCACGCTCAATTCCCAGTTATCCTTAATATAAGCACCTGGCTTCACGGTCTGGCTATCTGTGTGGCCTTCAACCATTACTTCCAGTGCAGGTTCGCTGTTTATTACCTTAGCAAGGCGTTCTAAAAGTGGATTTGCTTTAGGGTTAACATGCGCACTTCCGGAACTGAACAATAATTTATCAGAAATTGTAATCATTACTACCGTTTCATCAATATCAATTTTGATGTCATCTTCTTCGCCTTCGCCAACTAAACTGTTGTCCAAGTTTTTCTTAAGATTGTGGGAAACGATCAGATTCATAGAATCCTTAAGGGTTTTTGCCTGTGCCAATTCTTGGGGATCTACGTTGGCGAGGGCTTTCCTCATTTTTTCCTTATCATTTTCTGAAACCACAACGCCCTCAATTTCCTGAAGACGACTGTTGTTACTATCAGTCAACGATTGGATCTTTGAATTGTAGCTGGCAACACGCTCTTCAATCTTGGCGTATTTGGCTTCAATTTCTTCTTTTTCAAACTGGGTTTTAGTTAATGTAGAGCGGGTATCATTGTATTGATTTTCCAGTTCTACATACTTCTTTTTTGATACGCAGGAGGTCGCAATCAATGCGCCCGCAAGCATGGTTAGTGCAATAACTTTTTTCATAATACTAAGTTTTTAAAGGTTTGTTAAGCAAATATAACTGCCGTACACACCAAAAAATTAGTTAATGGATGCTATTGTTTTGTTAAATGAAGTTTAGCTAAACCAATCAAACACATAGCCCAACAGTACATAAAGGATTATGAAAACAACGATGGTGCCAATGCAACCGCACTTGCCGCCACCAATTTTTTTGGCGCCCCAGCCGGCTAATAAAATTCTGAGTAATTTTTTCATGGCTTAATATTTAAGGTTGATTATTTAATTGTCACTTTCTTTTTTGTTATCGCCAGAACTTTTATCGATAGAAGGTTTTACCCACTCTTTGGAAGATTCTTCGCGTGGCTCCATTCGCAGTTTGTTCTTTCCAAAATCCAGGGTGCGGATTGGGAAAGGGATGTTGATGCCAGCCTCGTCAAAATTTTTCTTGATGAGTTTAATGGCCTTATGCTGGGCTTCCAACTTTGGTTTTGGCTTTTGACTTTGGATCCAAAAACGTGTTATGAAGTTAATGGAGCTTTCCCCGAATTCAGTAAAAAAGAACTCAATACCTTCATCTTCATTTTGCTCAAAATTTTCAGAAATTATTTTTAAAACTAGATCCTCCACTTTTTTTAGATCACTTTCATAACCCACACCACAACTTACTGAAACCCTAGTGCGTTCCGTCCAGGAGTAATTGGTGAAGGGGTTTTCCACAAATATTTTATTCGGAATGATAACGTAATCATTATCGGGTTGGCGAATGGTAACATTTCTTAAATCTATCTCTTCCACGTAACCGCTTTTTCCCTGTGCGTCAATAAAATCCCCGATGCGCACTTTTGGTTGAAAGGATAGCATAAAGCCCGAAACGGTATTGCTCAATGTACCTTGCAAAGCAAACCCAATTGCCAGTCCCATTACACCCGCACCAGCCAATACTGAGGTTAGCACTTTGTCTAGTTGCATTACTCCAAGAGCAACAAAAAAGCCTATAAGTATAACAATGGTATAAATTAATTTTGACATTACCTGTTTGATGGACTCATCGCTTATTTTCCTAAAAAGAACTTTATGAGCTAGCTTTTTCAAGCCTTTTGCAAGAAAATAAAAGACAACCATAACGAGTATGGCAACTGCCAAGTTTGGCAATTTCAGAATGATAGCGTCCAGCCAGCCATCAAGTTTGTCCCATAAACCTGTAATTGAATCTTCCGCCGAAAATTTTTCTGATGTCATATATAAGTAATTATAATAAAGTTGAAAGCATAAATGTACCTAAAACCCATAAAATAATGGAAAGTACACCCCCGATTAAAAAGAAATGTTTGAATTTATAAAATCCCATACCGTAAATCAAAGTATTTGTTTGATAACCCACTGGAGTGAAAAAACTAAAATTGGCGCCAAACAAAACTGATAATATAAAAGGTTTCATAGAAAGGTCTAAGCCAACGGCAACTGCTATGGCAATGGGTGTCATTATAATGGCTGTTGCATTATTGCTAACTACACTGCTTATAAGCATAGTTATTAAAAATATTATACCAATTACAACTAAGTGGGACTGGCCGTTCAAAATAGTCAGTAAATAATCTGATATCCATTTGTCTGCACCAGTATTGTTCATTGCAACGCCCAGCGGGATCATTCCTGCAAGTAGGAAAATTACCTGCCAGTTTATGCGATGGTACACGTCATTTAAATCTAAACATCTAGTTAACAACAATAAACAGACTCCAGTTATTGCACTTATTAAAATTGATAGAATTCCGCTAGCAGCCAATCCAATGACAAGTAGCAATATTGCGAAGGAGATGGTTCTCTTTTTGATGTTTACTGATGGCTTGGTTTTGTGTTCCCTAAGTATTGCCACATTTTCCATTTCGTAAAGCTGGTTAATTTCGTTTTTGGGAATTTCCACCAACAACCTGTCTCCAGGCTTCAACGTTATTTGTTCAATGTTTTTTCGAACCAAGCGCTCTTCGGTGTTCCTGATGTTTCTCCGTTTTTTTATCGCGATGGGCAAAGCATTATGAAAGGTTTGTTTTCTGAGTTGTTTCAATGTTTTTCCAACCAGGATGGAGCCAGGTAAAATCAATAATTCCACAAACCCCAGGTCGTTGGGTTTCTTTGTGTTTTCAGTTTCTTCCTCGTCTTCAGTTGCTTGCTTCTTTTTTGCTTTTTCCTGTGTTTTATGAACGCTCAAATCTTTTGCATCGTTCAGTTTTGCAAGGGTTTCAATATCGCACATCAAAACCAATCTGTCGTTTGCCTTTAAGGTAATATAACGTCCAGGGGCGTTGGTTATCTGTTTGTTCCGTGTAAGTTTTAATATTGAAATTTCAGGATTGGTATAAAGAAAAGTATCTTCAATTTTTTTGTCGATCAATTGAGAATTTTTGCTGATTGTTACAGTTGTAATATAATTTTCCAAATCATAGGCCTCTTGCAGGTTTTCTTTGGTATCATTCGGAAGCCATCTAGAAGCAATAGTTATTACAATAATCCCAACAATTAAGAAGATTACTCCGAAGAAAGAAAATTCAAAAAAACTGAATCGTTCCGCTCCCAAATCTTTTGCAACAGAATTTACAATAAGGTTTGTAGAAGTTCCCATCAAAGTGCAACTTCCCCCTAATATACCGGCAAAAGAGATGGGTAAAAGCAGTTTGGATTGTGGCAGGTTGAAGCGTTTGGCTAATTCTGCAATTATTTTTATAAATACAATAACAACCGCCGTAGTATTTATAAATGCTGAAATACCACCCGTTATAAACATAAAAATAGGAAGCAAGAGAAATAGCGGAAGAATATGAAGGTTTTTTAGAAAACGAGCCAATGATGCTATTACACCGTTGTCTTCGAGCGCCAGTGCAATAATCATCAAAGAGAGTACTGTGATTGTTGCGGTATTTGAAAATCCGGAAATTGCTTCTTCTGGTTTCACTAAACCTGTCAAGGCTAAGGAAGCAATAATTAACATCGCTATTTTATCTACGGAAAAGACTTCAAAAGCAAAGAGGATAATGGTAACGAACAGAATAGAAAAAACGAGAATTATTTCTGTGGTCATTTGGATGGATGGTTGATCTTATAAAGATAACCGCAGAAATAAAACCCGTTCCTAAGAATTTCATAAAATATTGGCGGGGCCAATATTTTTAACATTTTGTGTTTAGCCCAAATACTTCTTCAATATGTGGCTTTTGGAAGTTTGACGCAAACGGCGGATTGCCTTTTCACGGATTTGGCGCACACGTTCGCGGCTCAAATCAAAAGTATCACCTATTTCCTGAAGCGTCATTGGCGGTTGGCCACAAAGACCAAAATTTAGTTTCACGACGTCTGCTTCGCGTGGTGCCAAAGTATCCAGCGCACGGTTTATTTCAATACGAAGTGATTCGTGCATCAAATTCTTGTCTGGGTTTGGGCTTTCACCAGAACTCAAAACATCATAAAGGTTGTTGTCATTTTCACCTTCTTGGAATGGTGCGTCCATGGAAAGACTTCGCGTTGAATTTTTAAGCGAACTTTTCACTTTAGCCTCACTAAAATCCAGTTCTTGGGCTATTTCAGAAGCCGTGGGAATACGCTGAAATTTTTGTTCCAAATGAATGGATGCTTTTTTTATTTTATTGATGTCGCCAATTTTGTTCAACGGCAAACGCACCACGCGCGATTGTTCAGCAATGGCTTGCAAAATGGCTTGTCTTATCCACCAAACTGCGTAGGAAATAAATTTAAATCCTCTTGTTTCGTCAAATCGTTTAGCGGCTTTTACCAACCCTACGTTTCCTTCATTAATAAGATCGGGAAGGCTGAGACCTTGGTTTTGATATTGTTTTGCTACGGAAATCACAAATCGTAAATTTGCTCTGCTCAGTTTGTTCAAAGCTTCCTGATCTCCTTCACGAATACGCTGTGCCAACTCTACTTCTTCTTCGGCCGTTATCAAATCTATCTTGCTAACATCCTGTAAATAACTGTTTAAAGATTTGGTTTCCCGGTTGGTTACCTGCTTCGTGATTTTAAGTTGTCTCATATATTTTTATGTATTTTTGAATAACACGGCATAGTATGACATTTTAAGGGATTTTCCAAATAGTTAACACAACTTGTTAAAATTTGACAGCTAAATAATTTTTTACTTACTTTAAGGGAAAAAATAAGATGAAAAATAAAAAAGCCCTTCTTTTTATAATTGGTTTCGTGTTTCAGATCAGTATGTACGCCCAAAAACCAACGGAAGTTCCAAAACCAAGTGAAAAACCAATTGATTTAACCAATCCTGCCGATATAATAATTTATATTATTTTGCCTCTGTGCGCTGTTCTGCTCTTTTTTATATGGAAAGCAAAGCAAAAGGATAAAAAATTATAATTTTTTGAGACAATTGAAATTTATAACCAATTGAATACTACTTTTGGTGTAATTGTTGTTATAAGGTTTTGAAAATATAGAGCTATGAAGAAGAGATTCTTACTAATTGGTTTTTTTGTTTTATCTGGAGCTGTTTTTGCGCAAATAGATTTGCCTAACAATTCCGTTCAGTTTGATTCCCAATCAAATGTGGACAGTCCCACAGGTTTTGAGATTCCCGCAGTTAAAGCTCCTTCACTCTCAAACAACACAAATGCAAACACTCCCAATAATTCCGATTTGGGAAAGGAAAAGGAAAGACAATTAGACATGCAAAACGGCGATGGTCTGCTTACTTATACTGGCACGAACAAAGCCCCAAAATACTTTTCAAAAGATAAAGAAGAAAAACCCGAATACGGCAAGGACCAATATTTGGGCGATTTTAAAACTACAGCTAAAACTGCTACTATAATGTATCGTGATCACGAATTTGTAGATGGCGATATGATACGGGTGTACGTGAACGGCGACATCGTCATTCCACAGGCCAGATTGGAAGGCAGTTTTAGGGGTTTTAATCTTCCGCTGCAATCGGGTTTCAACAAAATAGACTTTGAAGCCTTAAACCAAGGTTCTTCAGGTCCCAACACTGCGCAACTCAATATCTACGATGAAATTGGCAATCTGCTCGCATCCTATGAATGGAATCTTTTGACTGGGAATAAAGCCACTGCTATTTTGGTGAAACAATAATATGTATTTGAATCTTTATTTTTTTCTTCTCCGTTAAACTTCCCTTAATAATTATTCATATTCTTCAAATTTCTTTTGAAGGTCTGTAATTTTATAAAAAATTGCAGCCATATGAATGTTTCCGAACAAATTCTCCAAATTCTTAAAAGCGTCGGCGTTACCCAAATTTGGGGAGTAACGGGCGATGCTCTCAACACTTTTACAGATGCCCTCCGCGATGATAAAGACATAAAATGGATTGCCGTTCGTCATGAAGAAAATGGTGTATTTGCAGCAGCAGCTGAAGCACAAATTACAGAATATCTTGCAGTATGTGCTGGAGCTGTAGGGCCAGGAACACTTCGTCTAAATAAATGGTCTTTACAATTCAAAATAATTCAAAATATAAATTTTTCAAAATGAGAGAAGCAATACAGTTTACGTTTATAGCTTTGGGAATCGTTGCAATTATTACCTGCACCGCAATATGGCCTTTTTATGGTTTTTCAATTTTGGGGGTTTTGATTTTCGGAATCGGCATTTATGATCTTTTCCAAAAAGAACATTCCATCCTTCGAAATTTTCCGGTATTGGGACATATGCGGTTTCTGTTGGAAATGATAGGGCCCGAACTTCACCAATACTTTGTGGAAAGTGACACCGATGGAAAACCCATAGACAGAAACCACAGAACCTATGTTTATGGCCGTGCCAAGCTGGGGAAGGAAACCCATCCGTTTGGAACTGAGTTGAACGTTGAGGAAGAAAACTTTAAATGGATGAAACACAGTATTTATCCAACGCCCATGTTAGCAGAGCCGCCACGGGTGCTTATTGGAGGGCCGGATTGCAAGCAACCCTACAGTGCCAGTATATTTAACATTTCTGCTATGAGTTATGGAGCGTTGAGCAAAAATGCCGTGATGGCTTTGAATCTTGGGGCGAAAGAAGGAAACTTTTTTCACGATACTGGCGAAGGTGGAATTTCAGAATACCACTTAAAAGGAGGCGATTTGGTGTATGAAGTGGGTACAGGTTATTTTGGTTGCCGAACCGAAGACGGAAACTTTTCTCCAGAAAAATTTAAGGAGAAAGCTGCACTTCCAACTGTAAAAATGATAGAAATTAAAATATCACAAGGTGCAAAACCAGGTCATGGCGGCGTTTTACCGGCGGTAAAGAACAATGAGGAAATTGCAAAAATCAGAGGAATAAAACCACATATAGACGTTATTTCTCCTCCGGGCCATACCGCGTTTAGCGATGCCGAAGGTTTGCTCCGTTTTGTGAAACAGATGCGCGAACTGAGCGATGGAAAACCTATTGGATTTAAACTCTGTATCGGGAGCAAGCAAGAGTTCATTGACATTTGCAAAAAAATGGTGGAAACTGGAATAAAACCAGACTTCATAACCGTTGATGGTTCCGAAGGTGGAACGGGAGCGGCGCCGATAGATTTTACAAACTATGTTGGAATGCCTTGGGAAAAGGGGCTTGTTTTTGTGGTTGACACTTTGAACGGTTTTGATTTAAAGAGAGATATTAAAGTGATTACCGCCACGAAAATATTTACTGCTTTTGATATCTTTAAAGCCTTGTCCATAGGAGCTGATGTCTGCAATTCCGCACGGGGAATGATGCTCGCATTGGGCTGTATTCAAGCCTTGAAATGCGACACCAATAAATGCCCTACGGGAATTACAACCCATAATCCCAGTTTGGTTCGCGGGCTTGTTGTCGAGGACAAATGGAAGCGGGTACAAAACTATCACGATAGGACCTTAAATAGTTTTTTGGAACTTTTTGCCGCAGCTGGCTGCAAAACCCTTTCAGATTTGAATAGAAGTTATATCTTTAAGCAAATAGAAACAGATATAAAGTGCTACGAAGAAATTTATCCCCCGGTTTTTGAAGGGCAATTTCTTCAAAAGTCAAGTTTGTGAAACTAACCATTAACAATTGTTATTATGAAAAAAGTACTGATTACCCTAGATTATAACCCTAATTCTGAAAAAGTTGTGAATATGGGATATGAACTCGCACAATTGATGAATGCTGAAGTCTGCTTGTTTCATGTGCTGGCTGAAGTACGTTATTACGGTATGCAATACGAACCTTTTATGGGCTACGAAGGATATGCCTTTCCGGTGGATTATAAAATCCAAGAAGAATTTGTGAAAGTAGCGCAGGACTATCTTGACAAAACTAAAGCACATTTAAAGGGTGAAAATATTACTACCAAAATGGTAGAGGGTGATACTGCAAAAAAGATTTTGGAATACGCCGAAGAGTGGAAAGCAGATTTAATTGTAATGGGAGCCCATAGTCATGGTACTCTGGAAAAGATATTTTTGGGAACAGTGGCTTCAAGTGTGTTAGAGAACACAAAAATTCCTGTTTATATGATTCCAACTGGTGAAAAATAGGAGGGAATCGAGTTACCTTTTTAAGGTGAATAATTAAATATATCTTTGAGCAAATATTTTTTTATGGCTTTAAGCAATAACGATATAATGAAAAAACTTCGCGTAGCCCATAAACTTCGTGATGAGGATATTGTGAAAATATGTTCGTTGGTTGATTTTTCAGTGACGAAAAGTGAACTTGGAGCCATTTTCAGAAATGAAAACCACGAGAAATATATGGAATGTGGCGATCAATTTCTTCGTAATTTTTTAAATGGATTGGTCATACATTTGCGCGGGCCCATGCCAGAAAAGAAAGCGCAGCCGCTAAATGTTGTGCCAAAAGTCAAACCGTATCCAGTTTCGAAAAATAAACCAAATCCGAAAAAATAAAAAAGCTGGATCAAATTTCTTCAATCCAGCCTCAGTTGTTTTCGGCCTTTATGTGTTTCAATAAACGTATCTGCATGTTTTTCTGATTGTGGGATCTTCAAACAAGTGTTGGTTTCCGTTAAGGTAATTCAACGTGAGCTGCCTTTGCGATCCGCATTTAATCCGATTTTGAATGTTTCGAAAGGTTATCATAGTTAATTCAATTTTTTGATTAAAGTGAAAGGACTTATCTAAAGCGCCTTTTCATATTCCAACTATAAGCTTTGGAATCGAGTGGTCTGTGAATGTTTTGGTTACTGTCTAATGTTCTCATGATTTTTAAATTTTAATTGTTTTGATTTTTATTTTATTAGTGAAACCTTCTTTTCAAATTCCATGAATAGGCTTTAGAGGTTCTCGATTTTTCTGTAAATAAATTGTTACTTAAAGTTCTCATTGTAAATTAATTTTTTGGTTTATACTTAAAAGACGCAGGAACTTTTGTTTTGTTACAGTACTATGTAATACAAGGTATTAGTTTAACGAAAGATTAACATTTATGAATTCAGTAAAAGCACAATTTCGATTGAAAGTAGGAGCACGATTAATCACGAGCTTACTGTTAATTTGGAATAAATTTGTTTAACATACCATTAACCGTGAATGCTTTGCCAAAGAGTTGTAGGGTAGGGGGTTTAGCAATATATTTGCACCTTTAATTTTAGTACCCCTAATTGAAATGAACACCGTTAGAAAAACCGAAACCAATAAATTAAAGCGCGCTCATTTGTATTATAAATACACTGGGTTTTACTCTTTTGTGGGACAAACGCTTAAAAAGGCTATCATCCCGTTTTTTCTAATAATTGCAGCCCTTATTGTTTTGGATCTTTATGTGGTAGATTTTAGTAATCTCTTTACCTACATTACTGAAACCTATGCACCAATTAATATTTTATTGGTCTTTCTTGCCTCGGAATCATTATTGGGGCTTGTTCCGCCGGAAATATTCATTGCTTGGAGTGATAAGATGCCAGAACCAATTCTTTATTTATCTCTTTTGGCAGCAATTTCTTATCTTGGTGGGATTATTTCATACTTCATTGGTAAATGGATTTTTACCATTCCGCGAGTTTATGATTATATGGAAGGGAAGATGAAGAAACACCTAAAACAAATCCGCAAATGGGGTGGTTTTCTGATTGTGGTTGGTGCACTTTTGCCAATTCCATATTCTATGACCAGTATGGCTGCAGGAATGATTCATTATAAATTCAGTAACTATTTATTGTTTGGGTTACTTCGGTTTGTTCGGTTTTATCTTTATGCCGTTGCCATATTCAGTTTGCTGTAGTACATTTGTTCTGCCAAAGCGGTTTGCTTTGAAAGAAATAACTTTTCATATTAAAACAGCACCATCTCTTCAATGAAGAAAGACCCCTACGCCGCGTTACGATTTCGGGAGTTTAATATTTTTCTTTTGGTGCGGTTTGCAATGGTGTTTGCGTGGAGCATGCAATTTGTGATCATAGAATGGGAAGTTTATAGCATTACCAAAAATCCACTTTCTTTGGGAATCATTGGTTTAATGGAGGTTATTCCCGCAGTTTCCATGGCACTTTTTGCTGGACATATCGTGGACCAACGCGAAAAACGCGGACTACTATTTAAATGTATTTTTGGGTTTTCAGTTGTTAGCCTTGGGCTTTTCTTGCTTACTTGGCCACGTGTGGTGGGCGAAATTTCCACTGATACGGTGCTTTATGCTGTTTATTTTTTGGTTTTTATTGGCGGGATTGTTCGAGCGTTCTTGGGGCCGACTATTTTTTCACTTTTTTCTTTATTAGTTCCCAAAAAGATATACCCCAATGCTGCAACTTGGAGCAGCTCCGTTTGGCAGATGGGATCTGTTGTTGGACCAGCAACGGGAGGTTTCTTTATACATTGGATTGGCGTTCATTGGTCCATGTGCTTTGTGTTTGCGTTTTCGCTGATGGCTTTGTTGCTGTTGCTTCAAATTCCGAAGAAGCCAATTATGAACCCAAATATTGGCGAACCGATAATGAAAAGTTTAAAGGAAGGGATAAAGTTTGTGAAGAATACCCGGGTTATTTTGGGGGCCATAACGCTTGATATGTTTGCAGTTCTTTTTGGTGGCGCCGTTGCCCTACTTCCCATTTATGCACAGGACATTCTAAAAGTGGGTCCAGAAGGTTTTGGAATACTGCGTGCCGCTCCTGCGGTAGGTGCTTTGCTGATTATGTTTACTTCGGCATATTTTCCACTTAATAAAAACGCAGGTTACAAACTGCTTACCGCCATTTTTGGATTTGGTATTTGTATTATTGTTTTTGGAATTTCAACTTGGTTTTGGCTTTCAGTAATTGCACTTTTTTTAAGTGGAGTTACCGATGGAATTTCGGTAATAATACGGCAGACTATTTTGCAACTTCGCACGCCGGACCATATGCGCGGGCGTGTTGCTTCGGTTAATTCAATGTTTGTTGGTTCGTCTAACGAACTTGGCGCTTTTGAGAGTGGGCTCACTGCTAAATTGATGGGAACTGTTACCGCCGTTGTTTTTGGCGGCGGAATGACGATACTTACTGTGCTCGGAACAGGTGCATTTTTTCCTAAGCTTCGAAAGTTGGATTTAAGGAAAGATTTGGAGGAACATGAACGGGAATAATTTTGGGATTTGTGGATTTAGGAATCATTTCAATCGAAAAAAGTTATTTCTTTTTTATACCCTGATTGCACCTCTAAACCCTCTCGCAGCATAATATGATTCAGCTCCGTTGTGATAAATGAACACAGTTTCATAACGAAAATCCCCAAAAATAGCACCTCCTCGTTTTCTGATGTTTTCAGGCGTTTTCAACCAACTGGAGGTTTTGGCGTCATATTTTCCTAATTTTTGCAGATTTCTATATTCTTCCGCTGTTAAAAGCTCAATACCCATTTCTGCAGCCATACTCATCGCGCTGTTTTTGGGTTTGTGTTCTTTTCTTGCTATCAGTGCTTCGTGGTCATAACAAAAGCTTCGGCGACCTTTGGGACTTTCTTCAGAACAATCGTTGAAAACGTATTGGTTTGTTTTTTTTTCAAAGCCAACAACATCTGGTTCTCCGCCGGTTTCTTCCATTTGAAGGAGCGACCAAAGTTTTTCGGGACTTGCTTCAAGTTTTTCCTGAACTTTGGACCATTCAATACCCGAGTGTCGTTTTGTGTTTTTTTCAAAACGAGTTTTCAAAACCTTTAACAATTCTTCGCACTGTGTCGGTGTAAGTGCTTTTTTATTTGCTTTATGCATAGCGGACAATATGAATTGCTTGATTTATATTCAACCTTTTGTCAAGATTAAATTTGTATTAACACAAACTTTTAGAATATAGTTTTTATTGTTTTCTTCCTTCAATGATTTGTGCTGCTCTTTCGGAGGCCATTTCTATACTATTCGTTAAATTTTCCTTGCTAAGTACAGAATAGATGTTGCTCTTTTCCAAATCTTTCAAAACATTATCATTTACGCCAGATAGTATAATGTCCGTGTTCTGGTCTGCGAATTTTTTAATTATTTCTTTCAGCCTGTAAATACCGGTTGCATCAATAAATGGCACATGGCGCATCCTCAATATAAGCACTTTAGGTCTATCCTGCAGCCGGCTCATGGTATCTTGAAATGTTTGTGTTGCCCCGAAAAACAATGGCCCGTGTATTTCATACATTGTTACCCCTTTGGGCAAAACAGGCAGTTCGTCTTCGAATAGTTCTTCAGAATTATCATTATTCGAAAAAAGATCGGTTGCCAGTTGAACGGTGGTATTGTCGCTCATTCTTTTCATCAAAACAAAACTGGAAAGTACTATTCCAATTTCAATAGCAATCACTAAATCGAAAAAAAAAAAAAAAAAAAACGTGACCAACAATATCAGCACATCGGATTTGTTGCCTTTCAATAAGGATCGCAATTGTCTTCATTCGCTCATATGGTAT
>DAIMFZ010000035.1:0-15821 GCA_036724225.1 Aequorivita sp. | reverse complement strand
TCCTCCTTCGTCGGAATGACAAATAGCCCGTGTGCAAGTGTATGAGATTAACTACGTTGAATCTTCGATTTCCTCCTTCGTCGGAATGACAAATATCCCGTGCGCAGCGCGGAGGACACGGGCGGGGCGGGAGCGCCAGGGGGGGAGGCATAAGTGGACCTTGGCTTATCTATGGGATATAGTAGGCTTATACTAGGCTTATATACGGGTGAACCTAGGCTTTGGGATGGACAGTGACCCGTAAATGACAAGCATTTTGTGGGGTGGTTTTCTGGCGATGGCGCAACCAATTTTGAAGCACATAAGATTTTACAAAACAGCGATGCATTCCATGTCTCTAGGTTTTTTTGGAGTTTGTAGTGTTCCCGCGCTTTATGTCAGGTTCATATTTTGATTTAGCAATTCTACGTTGAAGTTAATTTTGGCGTTCAATGCTTTAAAGACTTTTAATATTGTGTCGAATCGGGCATCGGTCAAATTGTTTTCAATTTTTGAAATCTGTGCTTTCTTTACGCCAACAAGTTCGCCAAGTTGGGCTTGAGTTAAATTTCTTTCTTTTCGAGCTTCCTTAATTGCGTGTCCAATTAAGTCCAATCGCAATTCGGTTTCGTAGGCATCTCTTTCAGGTGTTCCTTTTTTGCCCAAATATTTATCTTTTACTTCGTCAAATGGATATGTTTTCATTGTCCTTATTTTTTATCTTTAAAGTACTTTTTCATTATTTCGATCGCTTTTTCAATTTCCTTTTTAGGTGTCTTTTGTATTTTCTTTATAATTCCATGTGTTGCAATTACAATTGTTGCTTTTTTGTCGGTTTTGTCCTAAAAGGCAAAAAGTCGATATTGTTTATGATTGTATAAAGTTCGAAATTCCCAAATATCGGAATTCAGCTTTTTAAAAAGGGTATTGTCGTTTTTGACCTTGGCCTTATCAATATTGAAGAGAATTTTGGAACGAGCCTTTTTGTCCAGTTTATCGAGAAATTCAAATACTTCTTGCAGAAACTCAACCTTAAAATTTTCCCTTATTCAATTTATTTTTTCACAAAGATAAAAGTTTCCTTCTTAGTAAACAATTTTATCTTCAGATGAATTTTTCTGCATTACACACAACATGGTTGTAAACGGCACCTTCTTAAAATGCTATGGAATATATCCCAAATACGCCCAAGTCTATGTTCGTCTTCCAAATATAAACAAAACCCGCTATTTCCGCGGCACCTCTTTTACTGTTTCCAGTTTGGTAATTATGTGTTTGTTTTCCCCTTCAGAGTGGGTAAGATTCCAACTTTGACAAAGTTTAAAACTTTGACAAAGTTTAAAACTTTGACAAATTTATTTTCCAATCCGCACCCGCGCATCCACTGCCGTTATCGCCCGTTGTGTGCCTATCAATGGATTGAGATCCATTTCGGTGATTTCTGGGGCGGCTTCCACCAAAGCGGAAAGCCTTTGGATAATTTCCACAAATTGGTTTTCGTCCACGCCCTGTTTGCCTCTCGCGCCTTGAATCAATTTATACCCTCTGAGCGACTGCACCATTTCTCTTGCTTCATTTTTGGAAATGGGGCTTAATCCGGCAGACACGTCATTAAGGACTTCAATGAAAATACCACCCAGACCACAGAGAATGGTGTGGTTAAAACCGGGTTCCTTCACAACCCCTACAAACAATTCCAAGCCTGCCAATTGTGGCTGCACCATAACGGAAGTTGAGGATTCAATTTTCATCAGTAAATCAAAGGTTTCGGCAACTTCGTTTTTGTTGGCAATATTCATCACCACCCCCATCGCATCCGATTTATGGAGCGGGCCAACCACTTTCATCACTACCGGAAAATCCATAGTTCCCATAGCTGCAAGTAGTTTTTCTTTTGAATTTTCCACAATTTCATGAACCCGTGGAATTCCCGCCGCATCCAATAAATTGACCGTTTGGGAGGTGGAAAGATATCCTTCGGAAGCAGCATCTATTACAGTTCTAATTTTTTCAATATCAATTTTTGGAAGTGAAATTTTCTGCGATTGTGGTTCGGGCGTATTATAGACTTGCGCCAAGGCTTTCCCCAAAACCACCTCATCCGGAAAATGGATATGGCCTTTCTTTAAAAACGATTGAATTTCGCGTTGGGCATTGACTACCGATGGCAAAACCGGGAAAATAGGTTTGTTGCATATTTCCAGTTTTACGCTTAACACGTTGTAAACATTTTCGACATTGAAGAGGCCAGCACTTCCAAAAACCACGACCATGGCATCTATATTGTCAAATTTGTGTTCGCAATAATCGATGATAATGCCCAACTGTTCAGCCGTTCCCGTTGCCAAGAAATCGATGGGATTGCCAATGGACGACCCAGGATAGAGGAACGATTTCAGCTTTTCAGCATCAGGCCCTGATATTTCGGGAACTTTAAGTCCGCCTTTGGAAAGTTCATCGGCAAGCATTACTGCCGAGCCGCCAGCGTGTGTAATGATGGCGATGTTTTTTCCGTGTAATTTTTTATAATTGAAAATGGAAGCCACACTCAACAGTTGCTCGCGGCTACTGCAATAAACAATTCCAGCTTTATGAAACAGCGCACGAACCGTCATATCGCTACTCGCAATCGCACCCGTATGCGAAGTTGCGGCGCGGCTGCCTTCCACAGTGCTTCCAGCTTTTATAGCTGCTATTTTAGCTCCTTTTTTAATAAGGGAAGAAGCGTGTTTCAACAGTTTTTTAGGGTTGGAAATGGTTTCCAAATAAAGCAATTTTATTAGTGGATCAGTTTCTGGATTGAAGTGAATATCCATATATTCCAAAATATCCTCAACTGAGGTTTGGGCTGCATTTCCTGTTGAAAATACGTTTGCAAACGAAACGCCCAATGCCATTCCTGCTTCCATAATAAAAACTGCCGTGGCTCCAGAACCTGAGATTAGATCGCAACCTTTTGGATTAAAAGGAGGAACGGGAGCTGTGAAAACTCCTTTGTAATGTTCGGTAATAACGCCAATGCAGTTGGGACCAATCAAACAGCCACCAACGTTTTCAACTGTTTCTGAGATTTCCTGTTCCCATAGCTTTCCTTGTTCGTCACCTTCTCCAAACCCCGCGGAAATGATGATGATGGCTTTGGTGTTTTTTTCTTCGGCCAGAATTTTTACGGTTTCTGGGCAATATTTTGCTGGAATGGCAAGAATGGCCAGATCGGTTTGTGGAATTTCCGTTACTTCCGAAAAACTTTTTATGCCCTGAACTTTTTCCTCCTTCGGGTTTACAACGACCAACTTTCCACTAAAGCCACCAGAAATTATGTTTTTCAACATATTGCCGCCAGGTTTTTTGATGTCGTTGGAGGCGCCAATTACTGCTATACTTTTGGGTTGAAGGAGTTGTTTGTTGACCATACTTTTGAAATAGAAATTGAAATCGAAATTGAATTCAGAAACTGCCTGCCCGTTGGAGGAGGGTAATTGAAATAGACTCAATATCGAAGATAAGCGAAATTAAAAGATACTTCCATCTTAAAAACTGATAAAAGTCATATTTTTGGCAATTGTGAAGAGGTATTTTTAACGACAATTATGGTATTTCGAAATGTCCACTGATTCAAGACCTTACATATTTGTAATTGCAATTTTGCTTGCCCTTTTTGGCTTTTATAACTACGTTGTTTACAACACCGATGGCTATGTGGCAGTTGAAAAACTATCGCCAACTGCAGTGAAAGGCCAGCAATTGTTCCAAAGCAACCGCTGTTGGTCCTGCCATCAACTGTACGGTTTGGGCGGTTATCTTGGCCCAGATTTAACCAATGTCTATTCTGCCGAAGGCAAAGGCCCCAACTATATAAAAGCATTTTTGAACAGCGGTGTGAGAAGCATGCCTTTATTTCATTTTTCCGAAGAAGAAAAAGATGCATTGGTGGAGTATCTGAGACTGGTGGATGAAACAGGAATCTATCCCAACTACGACGCTGAAATTGAAGCTTCGGGCTGGGTAAAAATCAAGTATAGAAATGAAACATCCAAGGATTAATTTTAAAACACATAGCGGAATGACTAATTGGATGTTCCATACCTGTATTGAGTCCTTCGGCTTCGCTCAGGATAAACTAAAGTCGAAGTATGTCCTTTAAAAAACAAATATTATTGGCAGATGAAAAGTAAGGTCCCGATTTATTTCTTGGTTTTCGCAATGGTCGCCCTGTTTCTGGGAATGATATTTGGGATGACCGCTTCGTTTCAATATTTAATGCCCGAATTTTTAAAAGAACAAATACCCTTTTCAAAACTGCGTCCATTTCACGTTACTTCGGTCATTTCGTGGATTGTACTTTGCGCCACGGGAAGTATTTATTTTTTCCTCACTTATGTTGAAAAATTCAAGCTTTTTTCACCTTTATTGGCGAAGATCCATTTCATCATTTTTCTTTTAACGGGCGTTGCCATTTACTTTTCGTTTGCTTTTGATTATACCGAAGGGCGAGAGTATTTTGCCTTTGCACCAATTTTAATGGTTCCTATTTTAATTGGTTGGGCGCTGTTTGGCATCAATTATTTCAAGACGCTTTATACCAATATGAGGGGCTGGCCGGTCTATTTTTGGATGTGGGGCACGGGTATCGCCTTTATGTGCTACCATTTGATGGAAGCCCACTTTTGGTTGTTCGATTTTTTTAGGTTGAATTTCATCAAAGATTTTTCGGTGCAATGGAAATCAACCGGTTCGTTCACGGGTTCTTGGAATATGCTGGTTTATGGAATTTCTATCTATTTGATGTCCAAAATAAAGAAGGACAGCAATGTTGCAAAAAACAAAACTGCTTTTTTCTTCTATTTTTTAGGATTGACCAATTTGATGTTCGGTTGGGCGCACCACACTTATTTTTTGCCCACACAACCGTGGATACGTTATGTTGCCTACGCAATTAGTATGACCGAATGGATCGTTTTGGCGTCGATTATTTACAACTGGAAACGCTCAGTTTTGAAAGTTGAAAAGGAAAACAATCCGATGGCGTATCGTTTTTTACTTTCAACAGATTTGTGGATTTTTATAAATATTATACTCGCATTACTGTTTTCCATTCCCGCCATCAATTTCTTCACGCACGGCACACATATTACGGTGGCACATTCCATGGGAACAACTATCGGGATTAACACCACCATTCTTTTTTCAGCATTGTTTTTTATAGTTCATCAGCTTTATCCAGATTTTAAAACAAATGGAAAATGGGTAAAACGAGGCTTTGTTTCATTCAATATTTCACTATTTATATTTTTTGTTTCCCTCATAATTGCTGGCGCTAAACGAAGCTACTGGATGTATGTATCAAAAGACGGATTGTTTTCTGCAATGCAGGATTCGCTCGTTCCATATTACATTTCGTTTTTCATTTTTGGAATTGCCATTTTCGTTTCCCTATTTATTGTGGCCGTCCCTATTTTCAAAGCATTTCTTCAAAAAATAAAACCCTAATTACGTTGGATCTACATCAAAAAATAACTGAACTGAAAAAGAAAAAAAACGCCGTAATCCTCGCACATTACTATCAAGTGCCCGAAATTCAGGAAGTGGCGGACTATGTGGGCGACAGTTTGGGGCTTTCGCAAAAAGCGGCTGAAACGGATGCGGAGATTATCGTCTTTGCTGGCGTTCATTTTATGGCCGAAACCGCTAAAATATTGAACCCTTCAAAAAAAGTTTTATTGCCCGATTTAATGGCGGGCTGCTCCTTAGCAGATTCGTGTCCGGCGGATGTTTTTCAGAAATTAGTTGAGGCGCATCCAGACCACGTGGTTATTACCTACGTTAATTGCTCTGCGGAAGTAAAGGCTTTAAGCGATATTATTTGCACCTCTTCCAATGCTGAAAAAATTGTGAATTCCGTCCCGAAAGACGTCCCGATTATTTTTGCGCCCGATAAAAACTTGGGAAAATATATTCAGAAAAAGACTGGAAGAAAAATGCTTCTTTGGGATGGTGCCTGCATTGTTCACGAAGCTTTTTCAATAGACAAACTTTTGAAGCTTTACAAAGAAAATCCCGGTTCCAAAATAATTGCCCATCCAGAAAGTGAAAGCCACATTTTGGAAACCGCAAATTATGTTGGCTCCACTGCTGGAATGATTGATTATGTGAAAAAACATCCAACTGAAAAATTTATCGTTGCCACGGAAGCTGGAATTCTTCATAAAATGCAACAGGAAGTACCCCAAGCCATATTGATTCCTGCTCCAGCGGAAGCGGATAATACCTGCGCTTGTAGCGAATGTGCTTTTATGAAAATGAATACGTTGCAAAAATTGTACGACTGTCTGCTGAACGAATTCCCGCAGATAGAAGTTTCCGAAGAAATACGAAAAAAAGCAATTCTGCCCATTGAGCGGATGCTTGAATTATCAAAATAATGAAGGAAACCAATTTTTTAATTATCGGTTCGGGTGCTGCGGGTTTAACGCTGGCAGTGAAACTTGCTGAGAAATTTCCAAAGAAAAAAATAACGGTTGTAACCAAAGCCCACCAATCGGAATCGAACACCAAATATGCCCAAGGTGGTGTGGCGGCGGTTTTCGATTTAAAGGAAGATTCCTTTCAAAAACATATTGAAGACACATTAATTGCTGGCGATGGACTTTGCGACAAAGCCGTTGTGGAAATGGTGATAAAAGACGGCCCAAAAAGATTGAAGGAGCTGATGGAATGGGGCGCCAACTTTGACACTGATGCAGACGGTGAACTAACGATGGGCAAGGAAGGCGGCCATTCTGAATTTAGGGTAATCCACCATAAAGATACCACGGGGAAGGAAATTGAGCGAGCGCTTTTAGAACGCAGCAACCAACTGAAAAACATAACCATACTTCCACATCATTTCGCGATAGATTTGATTACCGAGCATCATTTTGCTGAAGAAAAACCAAAGATGCTTTCCTGTTATGGGGCTTATGTTTTGGACCAGATTTCGGGAAGTGTTTTTGCAATAAAAGCAGACTGTACAACGCTTGCATCAGGCGGAATGGGGCGAGTTTACGGACACACCACCAATCCCGCAGTTGCCACGGGCGATGGCATTGCGATGGCGTATAGGGCTAAAGCCCGAATTGAAAATATGGAGTTCATCCAGTTTCATCCCACTGCGCTTTACGATGGAAATAATGGAGCTTCTTTTTTAATTTCTGAAGCAGTTCGTGGTTTTGGAGCATTTCTTAGGAATAAAAAAGGAGAACGATTTATGTTGAAGTATGACGAACGGGGCGAATTGGCATCCCGTGATATCGTTTCGCGCGCCATAGATTCCGAAATGAAAAAATCTGGCGATGATTGTGCCTATTTGGATTGCACCCATCTGGATATTGAAGAATTCAAAAAACACTTTCCAAACATTTATGAAACCTGTTTCCAAAAAAAAATAGATGTTGCAAAGGATTGGATTCCTGTGGTTCCAGCAGCGCATTATTTGTGTGGTGGAGTGGTGGTGGACCAAGACGGAAAAACCACCTTGAAAAATCTTTTTGCCTGTGGCGAATGTTCCTCCACAGGTTTACACGGAGCAAATAGGTTGGCTTCCAATTCATTGCTCGAAGCTTTGGTTTATGCAGACCGTATCTTTATGAGTATCAGTAAGCATCTGCCTTCGCGTTCGACTATTAGTATTCCCGAATGGAACGATGACGGTACAGGTTTTTTGAAAGGATCAGAAATCATTCAACAAAAAACTGCGGAACTACAATGGTTAATGCGAAGATATGCGGGAGTTGTACGAAATAATAAAGATTTATTAAAAGCTTCCCTTAAGTTGGAGAAATTATATTTTGAAACCGAATCTCTATATCAAAAACACAAATTGAACACTGCACTTTCCCAACTTCGGAATATGGTAAATGTGGCGCATTTGATTATTCAGCAATCCTTAAAACGAAAAGAAAACCGCGGCGGATATTACAATGAAGATTACAATAAAAAAATTTAAAAGAAAAAACATGAAGACTTTAATAGAAAGCTCAGTAAAAAAAGCAATGGATTATTCCGAATATAACTTGCTTTTCAAACAATTGGTGGAAGAAGGTAGAACTACTGGCGTGCAAACGCAGGAAAAAATAAATTACACAAAATTGAATTTCAGCCGAAGCAAAAGATTGGATAAAACAGCCGACATTTCCGAAGAGAATATTGAGGTTTTCAAAAATATTTCTGAGAAGCAAACTTGGCTGGTTATCAGTGAGCCGTGGTGCGGCGATGCGGCACAAACCCTTCCGTTCCTAAATAAGATTGCACAACTTTCAGAAAACATCGATTTAAAAATTGTGCTTCGCGATGAAAACCCAGAGTTGATGGATCAGTTTTTAACCAATGGTTCACAGTCCATTCCCATCGTTATTATGCTTGATGAAGATTTCAACGTGCTTCAAATTTTCGGTCCGCGTTCCAAAGCTGCAACAAAATTGGTGAACGATTACAAAGCCCACCACGGCAAGATTGACGATGCCTTCAAAGAAATGCTACAGGTTTGGTACAATAATGATAAAGGAGTTTCTATTGTCAACGATATTTTGGATGTGATAGAAGTAAAGGTTTAAAATTATCTTTCTTTTACATATTGTTTCCTAAAATCTGATTAAAGTCATTTCGATAACCGATAGGATTTCCAACCTTTGTATAAAAATAAGAATTATGCAAATAGTTTCTGCCGAAGTGGCCGTATCCATAGTAAAATCAAATGACCGTGTTTTTTTTCAGGGTGCAGCAATGACTCCTAATTTGTTGATAGACACTTTGTGTGAACGCTATCGCGAACTGAAAAACGTTGAAATAATCCAAATCCATACCCACGGGGAAGCAAAATATACCGTTGCTCCATATACCGAAGCTTTCCATCTTTCAAGTTGCTTTGTTGGCGATAACGTAAGGAAAGGAGTTAACACCATTCACGGAGATTATATACCAGTTTTTTTAAGTGAAATTCACTGGCTCTTCAGAAGAAATATTTTGCCTTTGGATGTTGCTTTTATCCAGGTTTCGCCACCGGACAAGCACGGGTATTGCTCTTTGGGGGTTTCAGTTGATGTAACCTTGCCTGCAATCCAAACTGCAAAAAAGGTTGTTGCGCTTATAAATCCAAATGTTCCCAGAACTCATGGCGACGGAATTATTCATATAAAAAATATAGATTTTGGAGTGGAAATATACACACCGATCTATGCCTCCGTTATAGGAGAACCATCTGATATTGAATCTATAATAGGAAAAAATGTTGCTGGATTAGTTGAAGATGGTGCCACACTGCAAATGGGCATTGGCAATATTCCAAATGCGGTGCTTCACAATTTAGGCAACCATAAAAGGTTGGGAATACACACCGAAATGTTTAGTGACGGCATACTTCCTTTGGTAGAAAAAGGAATTATTACTGGCGAGGATAAAGAAATAAAAACAGGCAAAATAGTTACCTGTTTTGCGATGGGAACCAAGAAGTTATATGATTTTATAGATGATAACCCCATTGTACATTTTAAGGAAGCAGCCTATACAAATGATACAGCCATCATTCGGAAAAACCCAAAAGTAACGGCAATTAACAGTGCTATTGAAATTGATTTAACCGGACAGGTCTGTGCAGATAGTATTGGGATGTACCAATATTCTGGCGTTGGCGGACAGATGGACTTTATCCGCGGTGCTTCACTTTCAGAAGGAGGGAAGCCCATTATTGCGATGCCTTCTATTACCAATAAAGGGATTTCCAAAATCACTCCTTTTTTGAAGGAGGGAGCAAGTGTTACAACAACACGAGCCCACGTGCATTATGTGATTACTGAATACGGCGTTGTCAATCTCTTTGGGAAAGGATTGGAACAACGCGCCAAAGCGCTCATTTCTATTGCACATCCGGACCATCGTGAAGCATTGGAAATGGCCGCCTGGAAACGATTTCATAATTGAAAATTGCGCAACCAATAATTTCTTTGAAAATTTATTCAAAAAGAAATTATCTTTAGGATTAAAATATCTCTAAATAAACTTCCTATTTCTTATTTTTGAATAAAACAAAACTATATGTTCTCAAAAGCATGTGAATACGGAATTCGTGCGGTTCTATTTATCGCCAAAGAATCCCAAAAGGATTTACGCCCCAATATTACCGAGATAGCCAAAGGCGTAGATTCTCCCGAACCTTTTACGGCGAAAATCTGCCAACAACTTGCCCGTTCCGGATTGGTACTTTCAAAAAAAGGACCCAATGGCGGTTTCTATCTGGAAAAAGATTCCAAATTGAGATTGGCAGATATTGTTTCAGTTATTGACGGCGATGACATTTTTATTGGATGCTGCCTCGGTTTGACTCAATGTTCACCACTTCATCCTTGTCCTGCTCATGATCAGTTTGAGGAAATCCGTGAAGGTCTGAAAAACATGTGTGAAAATACCTATGTCATGGACCTTGCCGCAAACCTGGAAGAAGGCGAAACATATTTAAAAATTTAATATTTTAATCATAAAGAATAGATAGGCAGAACAAAATCTAAATTCTGACAAACTTGTCAGAATTAAAATATTTTCGTAATTTTGGTACCGAAATTTCCAATATATGTTCTCAAAAGCCTGCCAGTATGGAATAAAAGCTTCGGTATATATTGCTTCACAATCTTTGTTGGGCAATCGCGTAAGCTTGAAGGATATTGCATTCAGTATAAATTCTCCTGAGGCATTTACCGCAAAAATTCTTCATCAGTTAGCAAAACAGAACATTCTAACATCTTTAAAAGGACCTACAGGAGGTTTCGAAATTCCGATAGGTGGGGCAGAGACCATTCACTTAAGCCATATTGTTGAGGCTATTGATGGCAATTCCATTTACAGGGGCTGCGCTTTGGGTTTTGATTCCTGCGATGCACAGAAACCGTGCTCAATGCACAACAAGTTTGTGGGCATTAGAAACGACCTAAAACACATGCTGGAAAATACGAGTCTCCACGAATTAGCAAACGGATTGGACGATGGGATGTCCTTTTTGAAACGATAATTTTTTTTATGCATATTCTGATAAAAAGGTAAGAAAATGGAAGTAAGAAACAAACCCGAAATGACGCTTTTGAAAAATGGCAAAATGTTCAAAACACTAAACATAACAGCCAAAGCAGGAATGGAAATGCCGCTTCATCACAGTACAAAGGAAGCAGTAATTGTAGTTTTAAAAGGAGAAGCGGTTTTAAAAATGCCAGGTGGGCAGTATATTCTTTCCCACGAAACTACCTTTATTATTCCGGCAATGGTAGAGCACAGTTTAAAAATTAATACAGATTTTCACGCAATTGCTATCATGGAAAACACTTCTGCAATTGAATTTGAAAGTTAAGACTTTCTTAACTTGTATCTGGGTGGAATAAGAATAACTTTATAAAATAAAAATCATGGAAAATACAGAAATGTTCCCAACAACAACCCGCGAATTGGCTGAGAAAAAAGCCGCACTTGCCCCACAGAATATAGAAGCCTGGCGAAATTTCAGCAAAACGGTATTTCAGGCGGGAGCTTTGGATGAAAAAACGAAACAACTCATTGCGGTTGCCGTGGCCCACGTTACCCAATGTCCATATTGCATTCGCGCCCATACCCCACAAGCAATGCGCAAAGGGGCGAGCAAAGAAGAAATTATGGAAGCTATATGGGTAGCAGCAGAAATGCGTGCAGGCGCTGCTTATGCGCACGCCACGCTTGCAATGGAGGAAATGGAAAAACACAGTCATTAAAACTTTCCACAGCTGATAATGTTTAAAACAAATTAAATATATTGATTATGAAAAATGAACCTGTTAAAATTAAATCAATTGCGCACGCAACGCCTGATGTGCTTCAAATTGTTACAGAAAAACCTTCGGGAGTAGCCTTTGTTCCTGGGCAGGCTACGGAAATTTTTATCGATAAAAAAGGTTGGCAGAACGAGGGCAGACCTTTCACATTTACTTGTCTTCCGAAAGATGATTATCTTGAATTTATGATAAAGACATATCCCGAACGGAAAGGGGTTACCAATGAATTGCTCAGTTTGAAAGCAGGGGACAACCTTATAGTAAATGATATTTTCGGAGCTATCGAATACAAGGGCGAAGGCACCTTCATTGCCGGTGGAGCAGGAGTGACGCCGTTTATCGCAATTTTTCGTAATTTAAGGGAAAAGAATTCCCTTGGAACAAACAAGCTTATTTTCGCCAATAAAACAAATGCCGATATTATTTTGAAGGATGAATTTGATAAGATGCTGGGCAAAAACTTCATAAATATACTTTCAAAAGAGAAAAATGAAAAATACGCTTACGGACACATTTCCGAAGATTTCATAAAAAAGAATGGAACAGCTTTAGATTCCTATTTTTATTTGTGTGGTCCGCCACCAATGATGGATGCCATAGAAAAACAGTTGGAAAATCTGAAAGTACCAGCGGATAAAATCGTTAAAGAAGAGTTTTAGTTTTTTATAATATTCAAATAAAATGAGATAAAATCATGCCACTTAAAAGACTGGATTATTATGAAACAGACCCAAATTCCATAAAGGGATTGTTGGAATTGGAAAAATATGTTGCTGGTTCAGGGCTTGAACGAAGCCTTTATGAACTGGTAAAACTTCGCGCATCACAAATCAATGGTTGTGCTTATTGTATAGATATGCACTCCAAGGATGCCCGCAAAGCTGGCGAAACGGAGCAGCGGCTTTATGCGCTGTCAGCTTGGAGGGAAACTTCGTTTTATTCTGAACGGGAACGCGCTGCATTGGCTTGGACTGAAGCAATGACCTTAATTTCGGAGAACGATATGTCTGATTCGTTATACACTTCGGTTGCTGAACATTTCAGTGAAAAGGAACATTTGGCGCTCACTATGGCAATTATAGCCATCAACGGTTGGAACCGCTTGGCTATTGGTTTTCGGAAAGAACCCGGAAGTTACAATCCCTAATAGAATTCAAAATTCAGAATTATAAAATAGATAGTTACTAATCAAGGCTATTAAGTTTCTAAGCCAACACTTCCGAAATAGAAAGCGAAATGGACATTCACAAAAAAATAGCAATTGTTACAGGAGCCACCGGCGGGTTAGGGTCAGCCATTTCCAAAGCTTTGGTAGCAGAGGGTGCAAAGGTTTTCGGACTTGCTCGAAATAGCGATACACTTCAGAAATTGCGAAAAAATATCGGGAGTAATTTTATTCCTGTAAAGCTTGATATTTCAGATGGAATTGCTGTAAAAAATTGGGTGACCGATACTTTTTCCAAAAAAAAATCTCCAGATATTCTGATCAATAATGCAGGAACTGGTTATTTTGGAAAGTTTGACGAAATGCCTTCCGAGGAATGGTACAAAATGATAAACACCAATTTGAATGGAATGTACTGTATCACTTCAGAGGTTGTAAAACTTATGAAGGCAAAAAAGGAAAGTTCACATATAGTAAATATTGGTTCCATTCTCGGAATTACAACTCGCGCTGAAGGTGCGGCCTATTCTGCCACAAAGTATGGCATTAGTGGTTTTAGCGAAGCACTTTTTAAGGAATTAAGGGTATTTAATATTAAGGTTAGCTGTTTAAATCCGGGTTCCATCGACACTTCTTTTTTTAAGAGTTCAGGAATTGAGTCACACGGAAATATGCTTCAAACAGAAGATATTGCTTCAACATTGTTGCACATATTGAAGACGCCGGACAATATGCTTATAAGCGAGATGACTGTTAGGCCACTTAACCCGAAAGCACCGGAATGATTGTATTTTAGATTCAAGAATTCATTTTTAATTTGGTTAAAATGGGCTATATTCATCGTTTACTAACATTTTTTCGGAAGGAACCGAAAGAAGTAGCCAATGAAGCAGTTGGCGAAAAAAACTGCCCTTTTTGTTGGGGTTATCAACAATATGACGAAAAAATCCGCTTAATGCCAAAGGACAAACAGATCGATGTGAAAAATCATCGGGACATACACGTGAAAGTTGGGAAATTTATGGTGGAACATGTGGATGGCTTTAAAAACAAAAAAAGAATTGTTGAACGCTGTCCGGAATGTGGAGGCAAACGAATAAAATATATAGAAAACCCTTAAATCTATGGAAAAGAAAAAACCTATAAAACGCCATCAAGCATTGATACCATTAAGCCGGCAGCATCATTTTGGATTGTTGTTCAGTTGGAAACTGAGGAAAGGATTCAGCAAGAATATTGAAACTGAACGTTTGCAGGAATACGCAAAATGGTTTTTTATGAAAGAAATAAAACCTCATTTCAGCGATGAGGAGAAATATCTTTTCCCCGTACTTGCCGCCGATAATGAACTTGTGGAGCGCGCCCTAAAAGAGCACCGACGGATAAAACGTTTGTTCAACGATACAAAAAATCCAGAAAAATCACTTCACAGATTAGAAGAGGAACTGGACGCCCACATTCGTTTTGAGGAGCGTATTCTTTTTAACGAAATACAGAAAGTTGCCACGGAAGTGCAACTTAAAAAAATTGAGGAAATACACAGCGAACTCGAAAAATTAGAGGAGTATCACGATCCTTTTTGGGAGTAACTTCGCCCTAAAGCACAATTTCAATTAATTTTCATTTCCCTCATTGAAACTACCGCAGAAACCCAAACCGATTTTGAGGGTAACTATTCTATTGAAACAAAGCTAGTAGGCAGTGTAGGTTGTCATATAAGAAACACACACGATAAATAGCAGGCATACTGATCACTGAATTACTGCGTACTAAATCATACTGGATACTGAAAACTTATTTCAGCTTCACAATAATAAGCTTCATAAAAAGTTATATTTTTACCAAAATTTTATAGTAATGAGGTATTTATACGGATTGGCAATTTTGTGTTGTCTTGTTTTATGGAGTTCTTGCCGCAACGACTTTGAAACTGTTGCAAGTACAGGAAATCTGGAGTTTTCAAGAGATACGGTTTATCTGGACACGGTTTTTACTCAGATTGGTTCCAGCACTTATAATTTAAAAGTTTACAATCGCAGCAATGAGGATATTAATATTCCCTCAGTTCGTTTGGCGCAGGGCGAATCTTCAAATTATCGATTGAACGTGGATGGAATACCTGGAAAAGTGTTTGAAAATGTACAAATTCTCGCAAAGGACAGCATCTTTATTTTTATTGAAACCACGCTGGATATAAACAATCTGCCAACGAACGCACCCGATTTTCTTTACACGGACCAATTGCTTTTTGACAGCGGTGGCAACCAGCAAAAAGTGGAATTGGTAACCCTTGTGAGGGATGCCATATTTCTTTTTCCCGAAAAATATGCCGATGGAACTACAGAAACACTGAATTTAGGTGATGATGAAGATGGTAACCCCATACTTGTAAAAGGATTTTTTCTGGATGATAACGAACTTACATTTACTAACGAAAAACCTTATGTAATTTACGGTTTCGCAGCAGTCCCAAGTTTTAAAACACTCACAGTTGAAGCTGGAGCACGAGTACATTTTCACAATGGAAGTGCAATTTTAGTGGCCAAAAACGGAACGATGAAATCAATGGGAGAAAAAAGTTTGGATCGCGAGGCAATGGAAAACGAAGTGGTTTTTGAAGGCGATAGATTGGAACCCGGTTTTTCAGACATTCCAGGACAATGGCTTACTATTTGGCTCACCCAAGGAAGTATTAATAACGAATTTAATTTTACCACTATAAAAAATAGTACGTTAGGGCTTTTGGTTGATAATAGTCAAATAAACCTAAAAAACGTGCAGATATACAACAATACAAACGTTGGCCTGCTAGCGCGAAACAGTACAATTGATGGCGAAAACATGGTTATAAATAA
>DAIMFZ010000034.1:14556-16113 GCA_036724225.1 Aequorivita sp. | reverse complement strand
TTTAACGTGATCATGAAAACGATATTTGCTGGCAGGTATTCCGAGACTCCAGTGCCATTTCATTCTTTCAGTCTTCCAGAATTCATACCATTCTTTTTGTGTGCCGGGCCGGATAAAGAATTGCATTTCCATCTGTTCAAATTCGCGCATTCTGAAAATGAATTGTCGGGCAACTATTTCGTTTCTAAAAGCTTTTCCAGTTTGCGCAATTCCGAAGGGAATTTTCATTCTTCCACTTTTTTGCACGTTTAAAAAGTTTACAAAAATTCCTTGGGCTGTTTCTGGGCGAAGGTAAAGATCCATCGCGCTGTCTGCGGAAGCACCTAATTTTGTTCCAAACATAAGGTTGAACTGCCGCACTTCAGTCCAATTTTTTGAACCTGTATCAGGATCGGCAATTTCAAGTTCTTCAATCAATGCTTTTACGTCTGCTAAATCCTCTTTTTCGAGTGAACGCGCCATTCTTTCCAAAACGGTGCGCTGTTCATCAAGATATTTTACGACACGCGGATTGGTTGTTACAAACTGTTCTTCATCAAAGCTATCGCCAAAACGTTCTTTTGCTTTTTCAATTTCCTTTTGGGCTTTCTGATAAAGTTTTTCAGCGTAATCTTCAATGAGCACATCTGCGCGGTAGCGTTTTTTGGAATCTTTGTTGTCTATCAATGGGTCGTTGAAAGCGTCCACATGGCCAGAAGCCTTCCAAGTTGTGGGGTGCATCAATATTGCGGAATCAATGCCTACAATGTTTTGGTGCATATACACCATACTGCGCCACCAATATTCGCGAATGTTTTTCTTTAGTTCCACCCCATTTTGGGCGTAGTCGTAAACAGCACTAAGGCCGTCGTAGATTTCACTGGATGCAAAAATATAACCGTACTCCTTTGCGTGGGAGACCACTTTTTTGAATTGATCTTCATTGTTTGCCATAGCGCAAAAATAGGAAAGTCCACCCAACCCCCAAAGGAGGAGGTTGTTTTTTCCAAAGAAAAAAACCATTGCACTTAGTGCAATGGTTTTTCAAGATAATTTGATTTTACCCTTTGGGGCTTTAGTGGGACTGACTACTTTAGTTCCATTGCGTTTGTGGCAATTAGGTTGGGACCATCAAAAAGATTGATGGTATATCTTCCTTCCACAAGATTGGCTTCTGAAGCGTTTACGAGTATACAAACATCCAGTTCGTCATTTTCATAAAAAACATTTGTGGATGCGCTGTAATTCAAATTTTTATCTTCAAATTGTTTCACGGTATTGTCGCCCATCATTTTACCTTTTGGGTTAATGATTTGTACGTATAGAATCCTATCGCCCTTTTGAGCGATTGCATTTGGAGCTAACGTAAAGCAGGCTCTAATTTTATCTGCTCGGCTAGAACGTTTTGTGTCAACGACCTTTCCATTGTTTCTGATGATTACGGCTTCCCCACGAAGGTCTGTAGCTTTAACAACGGAACCTTTTTTGATAGTTTCGTTCATCGACATATTTTCTTGGCTAACGGAATCTACGACCATTCGAGTGTTGGCAAGTTCTGTGGAAGTGCTGTCGCGCTCG
>DAIMFZ010000034.1:0-14456 GCA_036724225.1 Aequorivita sp. | reverse complement strand
TTCAATATCGGCTTTTTGCGTTTCCAAACTGGAAATCGTAGATTTATTGTCGTTGAACAAGGTTACGGTATAAACCGCCAGAGCAATAAGCAAAACCGAGAGAACCCCAATAAGGATCTTGAATTTGCTACTATTGTTTTCGTTTTCAGTACTCATAGTAAGTAAGTTAAGTTTGAACGGCAAATGTAGGCAGGTATTTCTTTAACAAACGTTTACAAAATGATAAAAATTCATAAAGTATGTTAAATCTTCTTTTCCCAAAAGTCTGTGTGGGCTGTAAAGAGCAGCTTCTCAAGGGAGAAGAGGTGCTTTGTATAGACTGCATCCATTCACTTCCTATAGCGGCATTTCATAAAACTGGAAGTAAAATGTTGAAGGATAAATTTTATGGAAGGTTTTTGGTAAAAAATGCCACAACGGCCATTTATTTTCAGAAAAGAGGGCTGTCACAGGAATTGTTGCACCATCTAAAATACCGAGGACGGAAAGAAATAAGCTCTTTCTTCGGAAAATGGATGGGTGCAGAATTGGCTGAAATCCCAGAGTATCGCGAAATAGATATTGTAATTCCTGTGCCGCTGCACAAACAGAAACTGAAAAAGCGCGGTTACAACCAGGTGGAAGGTTTTGGAAAGGAAATAGCTTCGGCTCTAAATGTTCCGTATCGGGATGACGTCTTGATAAAAATCTCCAAAACAGGATCACAGGTTTTCAAGACGCGAATACTTCGTTTTGAGACCGAAGAAGTATTCTCCATTCAAAATCTAGAAATAATTAAAAACAAACATGTATTGTTGGTTGACGATATTATTACCACGGGCGCCACGCTGGAAAAATGTGCGCTGCAATTGCTTAAAGGCGAAAATGTGAGCATCAGTATTGCTACAATCGCCACGACATAAAGGTTAATTGTTAAAGGTTAATTGTTAATGGTTAGTGGTTATTGTTTAATTTTGATGAATCTAGTTGGTTGCTCCGCAATTAACTTAAAAAAAAAAACAATTAAATCTTTTGAAACACCGCCTCCTTTATATACCTATCGCATTGTTGTTCATGCTTTCTTTTGTGGACTGCGCAAAAAAGGGAACGCCTTCTGGTGGGCTGAGAGACACCATTCCACCAGTAATTGTACGGAGCAGTCCTGAAAACTACAGTATCAATTTTACTGGCAATGAAATTGAAATCCGTTTTGACGAATACATTAAGTTGAAAGACATAGACAAGCAACTTATCATTTCGCCACCAATGAAGTTTGCACCGATCATTACTCCGCTTAGTACTTCAAAAACATTGAAAATAAAATTGTTGGACACCTTAAAACCGAATACTACCTATTCCTTCAACTTCGGAAAAAGTATTGTGGACAACAATGAAGCGAACGAGTTTGAATATTTTAAATATGTTTTTTCAACCGGAAGTTATATCGATAGTTTGAAACTTTCAGGAAAAGTGAAGGACGCACAGCTTATTGCTCCTGAAATTCCAACAACCGTAATGCTTTATGAAGCAAACGAGACTTTTAAGGATTCCTTGATTTATTCAGAAAAACCAACTTATATAACTGTTACCACAGACAGTACGGGCACTTTTGAGCTGACCAATTTAAAGGAAGGAAAATATCTATTGCTCGCTTTGAAAGATAAAAATAACGACTACATCTTTCAGCCGAAAAACGATAAAATTGGGTTTGTGAAAGAACTGATTTCCGTTCCTTCAGATTCCATATATTCATTGATGCTTTTCAAGGAAACACCCGATTATAAATTTGCGCGACCCAGTCAAATTGGTAAAAACCACATAGTTTTCGGGTACGAAGGCCAGGCAGATTTAAGTATTGATTTACTCTCCGAAGTGCCTCAGGATTATGTTTCCACAACTTTCAAGGACGAAAAAAAGGACACACTTCACTATTGGTTCAAACCTGCCATAAAAACCGACTCACTGATTTTTAAAGTTGCGAACGGAAGCAGAATTGACACAGCCGTCGTTCGCATGCGTGAACTTTATAAAGATTCGCTAAAAATTTCAGCGATAAAAGCGGGGACATTAAAGCTGAAAGACACTTTTAAACTGAGCGCCAACACTCCGTTGGTTTCATTTGATGTCGAGAAATTTCAGGTAATGGCGAAAGATTCCTCGTTGGTGGAAACCACCATAAAATTGAACAAAAAGTATAACTGGGCCGAAGTCTATTTTCCAAAACAAGAGGAGAAGAGCTATTCAATAATGATGTTACCTGGCGCATTGACAGATTTTTTTGAGAAGACCAACGACACACTTCAATTTAATGTGAACACGCGGTCTGCCTCAGATTACGGAACTATCAATCTTACATTGGTGAATGTAAACCGTTTCCCCATAATCGTGCAAATGGTAGACAGCAAATACAATGTGGTGGCGGAAGAATTCTTGACCGAAAACAAAAATGTGTTTTTTGACGAACTTTCCCCTGCTAAATATTTTTTAAGAATCATTTACGACGACAATCAAAACGGAAAATGGGACACAGGAAGTTTCCTAAACCGTTTGCAGCCCGAAAAAATAATCTATTACCCCAAACAGATTGAAGTGCGCGCCAACTGGAGCTTGAATGAAACTTTTACTTTAAAGTGAAATGATCCTTGTCATTCAAAAACTGAAGATGTTTTCGGTTGCTTTCAATGTGTTCTTTACTTAATAATACGGTTTCAAAAAATTCCTTTTCAAAAAAAGCTGAGGAAATCCGTTCGCCCAGAATATCATAAACTGCGGAATGGCCTATGTATTCGTGGCCATTGTCATCAAAACCTACCCGATTTACACCAATGCAGTAAGCCATATTTTCAATGGCGCGGGCGCGAAGCAATGTATCCCAAGCTACAATTCGTGTTTTGGGCCAATTGGCAACGTAAATCAAAACATCATAATCTTCCGTATTTCTTGCCCAAACGGGAAAACGCAGGTCGTAGCAGACCAATGGACAAATCTTCCATCCTTTGTAATCCAAAATCAGTCGCTCTTTTCCCGAGGTGTAGGTTTCGTTTTCCTTGGCTAAAGTGAAAGTGTGTTTTTTGTCATATTTTTTATAATCTCCGTCTGGAAAAACGAAAAATAAACGATTGTAAAAATTGTTTTCTTCTTTAATTATAACACTTCCCGTAATTGCAACATTGTGTTTTTTTGCTTCGGAAGCCATCCAAAATAAAGTTTCTCCATCGTTCGGTTCGGCAAGTTTTTCAGCATTCATTGAAAACCCAGTTGTGAACATTTCGGGAAGCACAATCAAATCGGATTCGCCTTCAATATTTTGGATTTTTTCAGAAAACATCTTTCGGTTTGCCGTTGCGTTTTCCCACTGGAGCTGGCTTTGGATAATTGTTGTTTTTAAAGTATTGTCCATTTTTATTGAGAATTAATTTTTTTTAAAATCATTGCCGCTTTTGCCAATGTTTCATCGGTTTTCGCAAAACAAACCCGTATTTGTTTGAAATCTTTTCCGCCTTTATTGAAAACTGAGGTAGGGATAGTCGCAATTTTGAATTCCTTCGTTAGCCTTTCCGCAAAAGCAATATCACTTTCTTCTGAAATTTCTGAAAAATCCAACATTTGAAAATACGTACCTTTTGAAGGAATAATTTTGAAGCTGGAACCTTCCATTAAATGTAAAAAGAAATCGCGTTTTTGCTGATAGAAATCCGAGAGTTTTAAATAGTGGTCTGCATCTTTTATATAAGTTGCAAATGCTTTTTGAAACGGATGATTTACGCAGAAAACTGCAAATTGATGCACTTTTTGAAACTCTTTCATCAAGATTTCCGGCGCAACACAATAGCCTATTTTCCAACCTGTGTTGTGAAACGTTTTTCCGAAGGAAGCCGTAATAAAGCTTCGCGCTGCCAAAACTTCAAATCTTGAAGCGCTTTGATGTACATTTCCATCAAAAATGATATGTTCATAAACTTCATCACTTAAAACTAACAAATCATGATTTTCTGCTAATCGTTGCAATTCCAACATATCGTTTTCAGAAAATAGCATTCCACTTGGGTTGTGAGGCGAATTGATGATTATCATTTTCGTTTTTGAAGAAATTTTATCGGCAACTTCCTTCCAATCCACAGTATAAAATGGAGGTTTCAGTTGAATGGGGACCACTTTTCCGCCAAACAATTCCACTGTTGGCGCATAACAATCATAGGCTGGAGTGAAAATTATAACTTCATCTTCTTTGGAAATAGTTGCAGCAATTATGGTGAAAATAGCTTGAGTTGCTCCGGCAGTTATTGTAATTTCAGTCTCGGGATTATAAAAGTGATTGTGAAGGTTTTCGATCTTTTTTGAAATTTCCATCCGCAACTCAAAATCGCCTTGCATTGGGGCATATTGATTAAAACCTTCGCGCATTGCGCGGTCCACCAAAGCATTCAAAGCCGGATCGCAGGGAAAATTTGGAAAGCCTTGGGAAAGATTTATAGCATTGTGTTCGGCCGCCATTTTGCTCATTACGGAGAAGATGGAGGTTTCAATGTTTGTTAATTTTGAATTAATCATTTTGCCCAGTATTTATATAAACCATTATATCCTTGATGCACCTGTCTAAGTTAGTCTTTATTTCATTCGTCCAAAAACGAAAAACGGTATAGCCCATTTCTTCGAGCTTTGCGTTCACTTCGCGGTCGCGTTGCATATTCCTTTCAATTTTTGGAATCCAAAATCCACGATTACTTTTCAGGGCTTCCTTTCTTTCCGGCCAATTGTAACCGTGCCAAAATTCGCCGTCAATAAAAATAGCAAGTTTATATTTTTGGATGGAAACATCAGGTTTTCCTGATAGTTTTTTGTTGTCCACACGATAACGGATTCCTTTTTTCCAAAGTGCTTTTCTGAAGAATAGTTCTGGCTTCGTATTCTTCCCACGTATTTTCCCCATCATTTTTGAGCGTTTTTTTGTGGTATAGAAGCCTGATTCCTCATTGAATCTTGGGACTTTTATTTTTTCTTCTTCATAAACCATCATTCAAATAAAATTAGAATAATCTTAGCTTGGTAAAAGTTAACTATTTTCCACAAAAAAACCCTCACAAAGCTGCAAGGGTTTTATTATTTTAAAAAGACCCTTCGACTGTACTTCGACTACGCTCAGTACAGGCTACTCAGGGTAACATTCAGATATTTAGTATCTGTAATACTCAGGTTTAAACGGTCCTTCAACTTCCACCCCAATATATTCTGCTTGGTCTGGGCGAAGTTCTGTTAGCTCAACCCCAATTTTCTCAAGGTGAAGTTTTGCTACCTTTTCATCCAAATGTTTTGGAAGCATATACACTTCGTTTTCATATTTTTCACCATTTTTCCAAAGTTCTATTTGTGCTAAAGTTTGGTTGGTGAAAGAGTTACTCATAACAAAACTTGGATGACCTGTGGCACAACCAAGATTTACCAAACGGCCTTCGGCAAGTAGAATGATGTCTTTCCCTTTGATTGTGTATTTATCAACCTGTGGCTTAATTTCAACGTGTGTGTGTCCGTGGTTTTTCTTCAACCATGCTACAGCAATTTCGTTGTCAAAATGCCCAATGTTACAAACTATGGTTTTGTCTTTCATCGCTTCAAAATGCTCGGCACGAACGATATCTTTGTTACCAGTAGTTGTAATTACAATATCTGCATTGCCAATTACGGTTTCCAATTTTTTCACTTCAAAACCGTCCATTGCGGCTTGTAGCGCACAAATTGGGTCAATTTCTGTAACGGTAACGATACTTCCAGCACCTTTAAACGAAGCAGCAGTTCCTTTACCAACATCACCATAACCGCAAACAACTACGCGTTTTCCGGCCATCATTATATCTGTCGCACGGCGCACTGCATCTACTGCACTTTCCCGGCAACCGTATTTATTGTCGAATTTACTTTTGGTAACGCTATCATTAATGTTGATAGCTGGCATAGGCAAAGTGCCTTTTTTCACACGCTCGTATAATCTGTGAACGCCAGTAGTAGTTTCTTCAGAAATACCTTTTATGCCCGCAGCAAGTTCTGGATATTTGTCCAAAACCATATTAGTTAAATCGCCACCATCGTCAAGAATCATGTTTAATGGCTTGCGATCTTCGCCAAAGAAAAGGGTTTGCTCAATACACCAATCAAATTCCTCTTCATTCATGCCTTTCCAAGCGTAAACCGGAAATCCCGCAGCAGCAATTGCAGCAGCGGCGTGGTCTTGGGTGGAAAAAATGTTGCAAGAACTCCAAGTAACTTCGGCTCCCAAAGCTTTCAAAGTTTCAATAAGTACAGCTGTTTGGATGGTCATGTGAAGACATCCGGCAATACGCGCGCCTTTCAAAGGCTGCTCTTTTCCGTATTCTTCACGCAAGCTCATAAGTCCCGGCATTTCGGCTTCGGCGAGCTCAATTTCTTTTCTTCCCCAATCTGCCAGGGAAATATCTTTTACTTTAAACGCCGTGTAAGGCACAGTTTTCGTTGACATATTTGTTATATTTATACCCGCTAAAGCAGACATTTATTAAAAAATAATTTTTATAATTTTAAGTCTGCAAAACTACGAAATATCCTTTAAAAGTTTATGCCACTTTACAAAACTATAACAGTAAATCCACATACTAAAGTCTTCATTTGGAAGATTGAAGAGTCTTTTGAAGCACTTTCCGAAGGGATTCAACTTACCGAAAACTGTGCAAACCGTGTGAACAACATGAAAAGCGAGCTGCATCGCCGCGGGTTTATGAGTATTCGGCATTTGATGGCGTTGGAAGGATATACAGACTTCGATTTGTATTATGACGAAAATGGAAAGCCGCATTTAACGGGCGATAAGCACATTTCCATTACGCATTCCTTTAACTTTTCGGCGATAATTATTAGTGATATTGAAGTTGGTATTGATATTGAAAAGCAGCGAAATAAAATTCTAAGAATTGCCCATAAATTCACACCCATTGAGGAATACCGGACCATGGCGAACGATGATGCTTTAATGCGAAAACTAACTATTGTCTGGTGTGCAAAAGAATCACTTTATAAGAGTTTTGCTGAAAAGGGCGTGAGTTTTTTGGAGAACATATATGTGGAAGATTTTAGACTCGATGAAACTAAAACCACGGCTACCGTAACTTACGAGGATAAACAGCAAGAATACAACGTAGATTTTCTCGAATTTGATGAGTTCACTTGTGCCTACGCCCTCATTTCTGAAAAATAGTTGATGGAAGGAGCGTTTTACAAATCTTTTCTGAAATCTGTCGCCGAAAAAGAAAAGCAGCTTGCAATTTTGATAGATCCCGATAAATTCAATATTTCTGAAACGAATCTATTTCTAAAAAAAATCCCACCAGAAACCACACATCTATTTGTAGGTGGGAGCACGGTGACAAATGGCGAAACAGAAAAAACCGTGAAAGTTCTAAAAGCCGAAACAAAACTTCCCATTTTTCTTTTTCCGGGAGATCATTCACAAATTACTCCGTTGGCTGATGCTCTTTTGTTTTTAACATTGCTTTCGGGAAGGAATGCTGAATATTTGGTTGGTCAGCAGGTAAAATCAATTTCACAACTGAGAGATTCTTCGTTAGAAATTATTCCCACAGGCTATATTTTAATTGATGGCGGGAACAATTCCGCAGTTTCAAAAGTGACCCAAACGGAACCACTTTTGCAGGAAAACCTTGAACTGATTGTAAACACAGCTTTGGCCGGACAATTTATGGGAGCCAAACTAATTTATTTGGAAGCAGGAAGCGGGGCTAAATTTCCGATAAAACCCAAAATTATTTCTGAAGTAAAAAAAACTATCAAGATACCTTTGATCGTTGGCGGCGGGATAAAAACAGAATCGCAAAAAGAAATCGCATATAATGCGGGAGCAGATATGGTTGTTATGGGAACAGCTTTTGAGTAAATACCAAATCTCAAAAAATCCAAATTCCAAAAACTGTTTCATATTTCCCCTAAAATCTTCAATTAAGCTACCTTTGGAATTTAAAATATAAAAAATGAAAATCTCAGTAGAATTAACCCTCACGCCTTTACAGGACGATTTTGAACCCGCAATCATCAATTTCATTAAAAGTCTTCGCAATTCTGGACTTACAGTTTTGGAAAACCCACTAAGCACACAAGTTTATGGGGATTATGATACAGTGATGAATCTGCTTCAAAAAGAAATGAAAATTGCTTTGGAAGCTGTGGAAAGAGGCTTGCTTTACATAAAAATTGTAAAATCTGACAGAAGCGACTATGAACCCCATTTTTGATTGGTTTTTTGCGCAGTAGAAAGACATTCCAGTCTATTTGGTAACCTTGGAAATCATTGCCGTTATTTTTGGTTTTTTGAGCGTTTGGTATGCCAAACAGGACAATATTCTTGTTTACCCAACTGGGATTGTTAGCACTGCAATTTTTGTTTACATCCTCGCTATCTATGGGCTTTTGGGCGACATGATGATTAACGGGTATTACTTCGCGATGAGTATTTACGGTTGGTACATTTGGACCCGAAAAGTGGACGAAACACATTATACGCCAATCACAAAAACCACGAAAAAGGAACAAAAAGCTTCGATTTTCATATTTATTGCAACACTTATTTGTGTTTTTGCAGTTTATGAATTTTTTGAAAAATGGAACAGTTGGACTGCTTATGTAGACACGCTTACAACAGCCATTTTCTTTGTGGGAATGTGGCTAATGGCGAAAAAGAAACTCGAAAACTGGATTTATTGGATCATTGGAGACATCATTTCCGTTCCTTTGTATCTATATAAAGGACTTGTTTTTACATCCTTCCAATATCTTTTATTCACTATTATTGCCATTTACGGATACCGCGCTTGGAAGAAAAACCTGAACATACCCGAAACCAGCCTACTGAATTGATAAAAGTGGTTTTATACGGTCCCGAATCTACGGGCAAAACCACCTTGGCAAAGCAATTGGCGGAACATTACAACACACTTTGGGTACCCGAATATATGCGCGAATACCTTCAAAAAAAGTGGGATCAAGAAAAAAAACTGGTTTCAAAAGAAGACCTTTTGCCTATAGCGGAAGGACAGATGAAGCTCGAAATCAAAGCCTCGGGAAAAGTTAAAAACCTGCTCATTTGCGACACCAATTTACTGGAATTGAAAGTGTATTCAGAATACTATTACAACGGATTTTGCCCTCCGGAAATTAAAAAGGAAGCAACTAAAAATAAATACAGCATCTATTTTTTAACCTATATTGACACGCCTTGGGATCCAGATATTTTGCGTGACCGTCCAAACAATCGCGAGGAAATGTTTCGTATTTTCGAGGCCGAATTGAAAAAACAGAATTTTCCTTATAAAATTTTAAAGGGAAACGAAATGGAACGATTTAAAAGAGCTGTCAAAATTATTGATGAATTGCTGAAGAAGAACTAAAATGTTTACTGAAAAAAACATACAACAAATAAAAGCTCATGGTCTTTCCGAAGCCGATGTTAAAGATCAACTCCAAATATTTAAGAATGGAATTCCATTTGCAAATGTGGCGGAAGCTGCATCAATTGAAAATGGAATTGAAGTGCTTTCAGAAAAAGAACAACAGCATTTTGCCCAACTTTACGAACTTGGAAAAGACAAACTCGATTTGCTGAAATTTGTTCCAGCTTCCGGTGCCGCTTCGCGTATGTTCGAGTTTTTGCATCAGTTTTTGGAAAATTATGACCCAAAACTTGAAATTGAGTCTTTTCTCCAAAAAGAGGAAAATAAAAATTTGGAACAATTCTTTGAATCAATCGAAAAATTTGCTTTTTCAGATTTGGTTTTTCGGGAATTGGAAGTAAAATACCGTGATTTCAAAACATTTGAAAAGGGAAAGAAATATTATTTGTTCGTCCTGGAAATGCTTGAAGAATCTGGTATGAACTTTAACAATACTCCCAAAGGACTGGTTCCTTTTCATAAATACGGAGAAAATTATGTTACTGCTTTTGGTGAACAATTGTACGAAGCTGCTTTTTACGCAACTTCCAAAGGTGTTGCAGACCTACATTTCACTGTTTCCGAAGGTCAAGAGAAGATGTTCAAAAAACGCTTTGATGAAATAAAAAATATTGTTGAAGAAAAAACGAGCGTTCGTTTCAAAATTACATATTCCTTTCAGAAAAAGAATACTGATACTATTGCCGCAACTCCGCATAATGAAGCTTTTATGGATGAAAGTGGGAATTTGGTTTTCCGTCCTTCCGGCCACGGAGCGCTGCTGGAAAACCTAAATGATGTGGATGCCGATATCATTTTCATCAAAAATATTGACAACGTGGTTTCAGAAAATTATGTGGAAATCATCGCTTTTCAGAAAAAAGTGTTGGCTGGAAAATTGATTTCGCTTCAAAAGAAGATTTTTGGGTTTGTTGAAAAACTCCATACCGAAAATCCCTCTGAAGAACTATTGAAAAATGCTTCCGAATTTATTTCTTCGGAATTAAAAATTAAAAACACTTCAGCAACAAAGGAAATACTTCTAAAAATTTTGGAACGTCCCATTCGTGTTTGTGGCGTGGTTAAAAACACAGGTGCTCCAGGCGGAGGGCCATTTCTTGTAAAGGACAAAAATGGCAATCTTTCCTATCAAATTGTGGAAATGTTGCAGATGGATACCAGCTACCCACAGCGAAAAACTCTAATTGACAAAGCCACGCACTTCAATCCTGTGGATTTGGTTTGTGGCGTGCGTAATAATAAAGGTGAAAAATATGATTTGCTGAAATTTTCAGATCCAGATGCTGGTTTTATTTCAGAAAAATCACATCAAGGAAAACCAATAAAGGCATTGGAACTCCCTGGACTTTGGAATGGCGCCATGGCAGATTGGAATACGGTTTTTGTAGAAGTGCCGCTAATCACTTTCAACCCTGTGAAAACAGTAAACGACCTTTTGAACAAAGTGCACCAGCCCAAATGAACACAGAGATTTTAATATCTGAACTTACTTTTAAAGCAATCCGCAGTAGCGGACCGGGTGGGCAGCACGTAAACAAAACGGCTTCAAAGGTTGAGGTTTCCTTTAATTTGGAAGTTTCCAAAGCGATTTCAGAATCTGAGAAAGAAAGACTTCGGGCTAAACTATCTGCGAAAATTTCTTCCGAAGGAATTATTTCCCTTCAATGTGGTGAAACCCGAAGCCAACACCGCAACAAAGCCATCGTTATTGAAAGACTGGTTGAATTACTTCAAAAAAACCTGAAGGTTGCAAAACCACGAAGAAAAACGAAGCCATCAAAAGGCGCAATCGAAAGGCGATTAAAATCCAAAAAGGAACACGCCTTAAAAAAATCCAACCGCAAATCACCAAACTTGGAGTGATTCCGAATTTGGGATTTGATATTTGGAAGTAAAAATAACTATCTTTGCCGAACATCTCAAAGGGGTGCAGATTTTGGTTATGGGTTATGAGTTGAAAAACTCTGAACTCTGAACTCGAAGAAGCTGAGATTATACCCAAAGAACCTGGGCGGGTAATGCCGCCAAGGGAAAACAAATAGGAACCCCCTGTAATATTGCGTGAAGCACTATTTTCAGGGTTTTTTATTTTAAACTTTAACCACCAAAGAATAACGCCCCTTTTATTCGTATAAAAATATTTTTACGAATGAAAAAGTTATTGATTTCAGCAGTTTTTACTTCACTTTTTATCACGGTTTCTGCCCAGGAAATTCCGCAGACAAAACCACAGGATTCTACGAAAATTGAAACCTTGGACGAAGTTTTGGTACAAGCCGTTCGTGTTTCCGCAGATTCGCCAATCACGCACTCAAACCTCGACAAAGAGGAACTTGAAAAACGAAATCTTGGGCAGGACATTCCTTATATGCTTAACTATCTGCCTTCCGTCGTCACAACAAGCGACGCGGGTGCGGGCGTAGGTTATACCTATATTCGGGTTCGCGGAAGTGATGCTTCACGTGTAAACGTTACATTAAACGGAATTCCCTATAACGATTCCGAAAGCCAAGGAACATTTTGGGTGAATTTGCCCGATTTTACTTCTTCAGTGCAAAGTCTCCAATTGCAACGTGGCGTTGGAACTTCCACGAATGGTTCCGGGGCTTTTGGCGCGAGCTTGAACTTGTTGAGCGATGCAGTTTCAGATGAAGCTTATGGTGAAATTTCAAATTCCTTCGGAAGTTATAATACACATAAACACAACGTCAAGTTTAGTACTGGCTTGCTTTCCGACCATTTTGAATTAGCGGGAAGGTTGTCAACCATCAAATCTGATGGATATATTGACAGAGCCAGTTCAGACTTGAAATCGTATTTTTTGCAGGGAGCTTTTGTCAATAGAAATACTTTGATAAAAGCTTTGGTTTTTGGCGGACGGGAAGAAACCTATCAGTCGTGGAACGGTTTGGAAGATCCGGAAAAACTTGAGAATGATAGAACTTATAATACGGTTGGAATGTATACGGATGAAAATGGGAATATTCAATTTTATGATAATCAAGTAGATAATTATGCTCAGGACCATTATCAGCTATTGTGGAATCAACGTTTGAGCAATAAATGGAGCACCAATGTCGCTTTTAATTATACAAAAGGCCGGGGTTATTTTGAGGAATATAAGGAAGACGAAAATTTTGAAACTTATGGTTTTGCGCCACTTGAAATAGGTGGCGACACTATAAATACCACTGATTTAATCCGCCGCCGTTGGTTGGACAACCATTTTTACGCCGCCAATGCAAACGTGAATTACAAAAACAGTAAAATTGATTTTACGGGCGGGACTTTTTATAGTTATTACGAAGGAAATCACTATGGCGAAGTGATTTGGGCACGCTACGCCAGCAATTCCGAAATTCGCCATCGTTATTACGACGGAAAAGGAGATAAAAGTGAATTCACCATTTTTTCAAAAGCTACCTATAGAATTAATGAAAAATGGAGCGTTTTTGGCGATTTACAGGGAAGGTTTTTGAATTATAAAACTTCTGGAATAACTTCCGATTTAATGCCGCTGAATGTGGACGAAAATTATTCGTTTTTCAATCCAAAAGCTGGATTGACCTATAAATTCAATACTTCTAACCAATTCTATTTTTCATACGGAAAGGCACACCGCGAACCTTCCCGAAATGATTACGAACAAGGAATTATCACACCTGAAAAACTGGATGATTTTGAACTTGGCTATCGTTTTGCATCCGAAAGAACTAAGGTGAACGCCAATATTTTTTATATGAATTACAAAGATCAATTAGTGCTTTCAGGTGAATTGAATGATGTTGGTGCGGGTTTGCGAACCAGCAGTGGAAAAAGCTACCGATTGGGACTTGAAGTTGATGCTGAAATACAACTTTTGAAAAATTTGCGGACCCTTCCAAACGTTGCTCTGAGCACTAATAAAAATTTAGATTTTGTTACGTCCCGCGATGGTGAATTGATAAATCTTGGCAGCACAAATATTTCTTTTTCGCCTTCAGTTGTTGCAGGAAATATGTTGGAATATACTCCAATCAAAAAATTGCAATTAGGCTTCCTATCAAAATTTGTGGGAGAACAGTATATGGGCAATATTGACAGTGAAGCCTCAAAACTGGACAGCTATTTTATAAATGACTTGAATATAGTTTACACTTTGGATACACTTCCGTGGATAAAAGAAGTGGTTTTTTCAGCTTTGGTGAACAATATTTTCAACGTGAAATATATTTCCAACGGTTATTTTTATACGTATGATGATGATTATACTAATCCGGGAACTGTAACTACTGCTGAAGGTGCGGGCTATTATCCGCAAGCTACGATTAATTTTTTAGTAGGGGCAACCGTGAAGTTTTAGAATATAAATGAAAATTAGTTGCTGATAACAATATTATTCCCATTGCGCTCGGCCCGGTATTGCTGCATCGGGTATTTGGAGTCGGGCTCTGTTGTATGTTGCCCTGAAGTTATGTAATATTTATTTGTATCGTTTTGACAGGGGCAACTGGCAATAATTCCATCCAAAACCATTCGGGAGCAGTCGCTGGGCGCGTGGTTTGGATCTGTAAGGTCGAAGGCGAAATATAGAGTCTCGCTGGCACAGTAAACCACAATACCTTTAATTCCTTGGGGAGTAATTACATAATTGCCAGGAAATTTCAGAGGGTTGTACTCCGGAAGGTTCAAGTTCAGGTTCAAACTTACTGCAGGATCAATTAAATACGGGTTTCGCGGTTGCTTTTCGTCACTTTTGGAACAGTTGGAAAGTGTCAAAACGCAAATTAGAAGAAAGAGAAATTTATTTTTCATTTGAAACAACTAAATTTTAAGGCCGAAATTACAACAAATTACGCAACAAGTAAATTTTTAGTATATTTGTGGAACAGAATCCCGTCAGCGTATGGGATTTTTTCAATTTATTAAAGTGAGTCCCGCCACGAGTCGGGATTTTGTTATATAAAGAATATGTATGTTCTGCATACACAAACGATGAAGTTATGAGTA
>DAIMFZ010000033.1:15349-16380 GCA_036724225.1 Aequorivita sp. | reverse complement strand
ACCATTCCCATTGGGATATGGCCTTTTCTAAAACCTGGAATATTAGCGGTTTTTCTGTAGTTATTCAACACTTTTTCAACGTTGGCTGAATAGTCTTCTTTTGAAATTTCCACCGTAAGGACGGCGTTCAAATTATCAATGTCTTTTTTTGTAATGTTCATCTTTTTTCTTCTGAATTTCGGGATGCAAAAGTACGGTTTTTTGCAAAACCCGACAAACATTTAGAAACTGTTGTTAAGCAATTTATTTGTCTTCCGGTAATAGTGAAAAAAGCACCGATTGAAAAAGAGACAACAGTAGGCTGAAAAGGAGTGCCCACCAGATTGAAGCGACCGTAAAACCACCCACAAAATAACCCGCCATTAAAATGATGACCGCATTGATGATAAGTAGAAACAATCCGAATGTAATGATGGTAATGGGCAAAGTTAAAAGAACCAATATTGGTTTTACTAACAGTCGCAATAAAGCAATAACAATAGCAACGATGATTGCAGAACCGTAGCCTTCAACAGTAATGCCGGGCAGGATTTTGGCCAAGACCACAACGGCTAAAGCGGTGAGTAAAAGTTTTATTATTAATTTCATTTTAATAGGTTTTAGACGAATTGTGAATCCTGGGTTTGAGTAAATATAATAAAAAAAACCGCTCCAAAAAGGAACGGTTTTTCAATAGTCTTAATTTTGAAATTTTAATTGTTTGAAAGTGTAACCGTAGCATAGTTTCCAATATGCACCATTGGGATGGTTGCATCATAGGTATCGTTAATTGCTTTAATAATCAAGTTTGCAGTATAAGCATAACCTCTTGGCGTTGGGTGAACACCATCAAGAGAGAAAGCACCACCTGTCACAAACTGTGAAGTAAGTATCCCTCCATCATAAGGAATACCTCCATTTGCAACTTTTGCCAAAGCAGCTTTTGCATCAACATACGCCAATCCTTTCGCCCCGGCAAGCGCTTGTATAGTTGCGTTATATGCTGTACTCGCGGCTGTAACCCTTGCTTGTTCGGAAACGGCCAAAACATA
>DAIMFZ010000033.1:0-15339 GCA_036724225.1 Aequorivita sp. | reverse complement strand
TGATCGGTCAACGGAATGGAAACGCCAATTACGCCTTGCGGGTTGTTTGGATCTGGAGTTGTTCCTAAAATTGAAGATGCTGTTAAAACAATAAGGTCATTAGATTTTACTTGGCGCAATTGGCCCAAAAGCATTGCCAATGGAGCAGGCAAGTTAAATGGTGGGCCTTGTAAAATAGCTGTTAAATCAGTAAGATCATCATCTGTCATTATAGGGAAGTTTTGTCCTGCAGAGAAATTAATCATACGCAATGCAGCTTCTTCAGGAGTTATTATACCCATTCCTGCCAAGCCCGGCAATATTTGAGTATTATATCCAGCAAACTGAGCATTCAATGCACCAGCAGTGGCCGCATCCAACGGAATGGCATTGGTTGGAACTGTAGTGAAATAGGGAATAGAGGTTACTTCAGGGATATTTATCAAAACACCTTTTGCACCACCACTTGTTAAAGCCTCAACTTGTTGGCTGTAAACTGAAGCGAAAACATTGGGGTCTGTAATGTCATTGCCTCCGTAGGTTGTAGGGTCAAAATTTCCTGTTTGGTCCACTCCTGCACCCCCAGAAGTAGCATAACTCAAAATATCGTTATTCCCAATCCAAAGACTGAAGAATGTTGGGTTTTGCGCTACAGCATCACCAATAACAGTTGAGCTTTCACTGCTTGCAAAACGTGCGTAATAAGGATTGGCAGCACCAATTGGCACTCCAGCCACATTTCCATATCCAGGAACCCCCAAGTGAAAACTTTTTGCTCCGGGTACACCCATATTATTAAACGATCCTGATAAATGATTTGTTATATCGGTAGTGGGGGTTCCTACCAAACGCACTGGGCTTGGTTTGCCATTGGAACCGACTGCCAAAACAAATCTGTTTTCGGTAATTGGGGTTCCGTTCAACAACATTCCGCCTATATTATCATTCATTAATGGTTGTAAAAATGCACCTCCACCTGCAAAAGCAAATTGCTCCGCCATAATGTTTGGGTAGCTATTCTCCTGTCCGGTAATGTAAAGTGCACCATCGGCATAACCAGCGGTCAGTGAGTTCCCAACAGCTACATATTTTGAAAGGTTTGCTGTTCCACTACTGTAAAATCCTTCATCAGTTACAGGGCTGTCAAATTCGGGTTCGCAGCTTACAAAGCCTATGGCTAAAAGTGCGAATGTATATTTTAGTATATTTTTCATCTTTCTGAATTTTTTCTATTATAATTTATAAGTAAGCCCTAATCCGGGAGTAAATGCATTGGTTTTGTAGGTTCCACTGAAAGGAACAGACACGCCGTTTTCGTAATAATAGTCATATGAAGCGTCGATTTCCTTAAAGTGTGAATAAAGGAAAGATGCATCAATCTGTAAATGTTCGCCAAGATTTACGGTAAGACCGGCAGTGAAGTTGTTACTGTCGTTACGTGGGGTTTCTGGCGCAAAATAACCATCCTGTACTGGAGACTCGTCAAAATAATACCCAGCTCTCAAAGTAAACATTTTGGTTGCATCATATTGCATCCCGAAACGGTAGATGGAAGCATTTTTATAGTTACGTGCGTTTTTAGAATCTGGAATATTTACATCTGCAAAATCTATGTCCAATGATTCATAAGCATCCCAAAAAGTTCGGTTGTAATCGAATGCAAATGTCCAACTATCACAGAAATCATAAGACATACCAACGGTCATTTCAGCTGGCAATGGCATAGATGCTTTAATTGAAGTATTTTTAAAAGGCGTTAATGGCGAATTTGGAATATTTTCAAATTCAGCAGTACCATCTTCAGCATCCAAGATAATTTCAGAACGGTAAGTAGCACCAATATGAAGTTTTTCTGTAGGGTTGAACATAGTACTCGCAACCCATCCCCAACTGCTTACACCTTTAGCTTCAATGGTTACGTTTGAACGGTTTCCATCAAGATCTGTAAGGGTTCGGTTTAGGTTTCTATTGAAGTTTACAGAACCAGTAACATAGATTGGTCCACCGCCAAAGCTCAACTTATCGTTGATTTTAAAGGAAACAGTTGGCTGGATGTAAATCGCTTTCAAATCAATATTGTTCACCAAATGCGAACCTGCCCAATCGTCTTCATATTTCACTTCACTTCCGTAAGGTGTGTAAACTCCAAGACCAAAAGCTAACCAATCTGTAGCTTTATAGGAAGCGTACAAATAGAGCGGCGTGCCCACTGGACTGTCTGTTCTGGCATTTGCCCCAGAACTAGTATCTTGATAGGCTATGCTTGAAAACACACCGTGAACACCAGCTGTGATGTTAAATTTGTCTTCTAAATAAACCAAACCGGCCGGATTAAAAAACACAAGCTCGCTACTGTTTACAACAGCAACTCCCGTGTGTCCCATAGCCAGGGCTTTATTGCCCTGCAAACTTACGCGGTAACCGCCCGCATAAGTAACCGCGCTTACAAGTGTAAAAACGGCAAGTACTAATACTTTCTTCATAATTTTTTATTTCTTTAGAGTTAATTTCTTTGGGTTAAAATGAGTAAAATGTCTTTTTTTTAAATTTATTATGCACGCATAAGAAACTTCTATACAATATTATAAAAAATTCATAACATTATCATAAAATTCTTCGGGATTTTCTGCGTGCAACCAATGTCCAGCTTTTGATATAATTCCAATTTTTGCTTTTGGGAAATGTTTCTTTATTAAAAGTTCGTCCATCGGTTCAATATAGCCACTTTTTTCGCCCCCCAAAAACAACGTATCGCCTTTAAAAACAACATCCTTGGGAAGTGCAACGCCAACCTCTTCTATTTTTTTTGAAAGAATTGGTAAGTTTATTCGAAGGCCAAATTCGTTTTTACTTTTTCGATATAGATTTTTAAGAAGAAACAATTGCGTGCCTTTGTCCTTAATATATTCCGAAAGAATATCTTCTGCCTCGCTGCGGGATTTTATTTTTGAAAAATCCAATTGTGAAAGTGCCTTCAAAATATCTTGATGATGTGGAGGATATGCTTTAGGGCCAATATCTGCAACTATTAATTTCGAAACCATTTCGGGATAGGTCACGGCGAATTGCATTGCAACTTTTCCTCCCATGGAATGGCCGAGCAAAATAATGTTTTGAAGATTGTGCTCCTCGCAATAGCTTTTTAGATCGTCAGCCATTATTTCATAGGAAAATTCATCACTGTGAAAACTTCGGCCGTGATTGCGCAGGTCCAAAAGGTGAACTTCAAATCTATCCTCAGCCCAGCGGTTTCCGAGGGTTTTCCAATTGTCGCCCATGCCGAGGAAACCGTGGAGGATTACGAAGGGTTTGCCGGAGCCGAGTATTTGGGAGTGTAGATGCATCAGTTAAGTTTTCTTAAATATTCTGAAATTACCTTTTCAAGACCTTCATACAATGCCTCACAAATAAGCGCGTGCCCAATACTCACTTCCAAAAGATTTGGAATGTTTTCCTTAAAAAATTTGATGTTTTCCAAAGAAAGATCGTGGCCAGCGTTGATTCCCAAATTCAATTTATTTGCAAGCAACGCACAATCAGTGTAAGGTTTTATGGCTTCTTTATTTCCCAAAGAATATTGTTTGGCAAATTCCTCAGTGTAAAGTTCTATTCTATCTGTTCCGGTCTCGGCGGCACTCTCAATCATTTTTAGGATTGGATCTATAAAAATGGAGGTGCGGATTCCATTTTGTTTAAATTCAGAAATTATTTCCTTTAAATACGCTTTATGCTTCACGGTGTCCCATCCAGCATTTGAGGTAATTGCATCAACCGCATCGGGAACAAGGGTAACTTGTGTAGGTTTTATTTCCAAAACCATTTTCATGAAATTATCCATCGGGTTGCCTTCAATATTGTATTCCGTGGAAACGATGGGTTTCAAAGCGTACGCATCATTATAGCGGATGTGACGTTCATCGGGTCTGGGGTGGATGGTGATTCCCTGAGCACCGAACTTTTGAATGTTTTTTGCCACTTGCAACAAGTTGGGCACATTCCCACCACGCGCGTTACGCAAGGTGGCTATTTTGTTTATGTTTACACTTAGTTTTGTCATGAAAAAATTCAATATTTAAGATTCAAAATTCAAAAAATAACTTCCGAAAATTCTCAGTTGTTGGAGATGAGAGGGATTTTTAACAAAAATACAAACCTTAGTCCGCTAACTGAACCTTTATTTTAAGTAATTTGCGTTAAAAATAATTCCTGATGGAAACCCTAAATTATATTATCAACGACATTGAACCATTTGACATTTCTGCGAAGATAAAAGATGTGCAAACCGTTTTTAATCAACTTACATACTCTCATGTGCCTGTTAAAAAGGACGGTCACTACATTGGTTGTGTTTCTGAAAATGATGCCTATTGTTTTGATAATGCCAAATCGCTTAGTGATTTTCAATATGCTTTGGAACCCTTTCACGTTTTGGAAGACACCAATTGGCTGGATATTTTAGAAGCATTCGCTTTAAACAACAGCAATATAATGCCTGTTTTGGGCGCTGAAAATAAATATTTAGGCTATTATGAATTGGGCGACATTATGAGTCTGTTCAACAATACTCCTTTTTTGAACGAAACTGGAGGAATTATTGTGGTTGAAAAAGGAATCCAAGATTATTCGTTCAGCGAAGTGTGTCAAATTGTGGAATCGAACGGAACGCGTATTTTTGGTGTTTTCATTTCAAAGATTGAAAATAACAACGTACAAATTACCGTAAAAGTGGGCCACACGGCAATGAACAGTATTGTGCAGACTTTTAGGAGATATAATTATAACGTGATTAGCCATCACGAAGAAGATAAGTTTTTGGAGGATTTAAAGGAACGGTCTGAATATTTGGACAAATACCTTAATATATAACCAAGAGAAAAGAAAATAGAACAAAGAACAAAGACTCAATCACAGCTTCTTTACTCTTTACTCTCTCTTCTATTTAAACATCAAAATTTCATTTCTTAAATTATTTTTAATGAAAATAGGTATCTACGGCCAGTTTTATCACGATAACTCTGAAATCTATGTGCAGATGTTGCTGGATGCACTTCAGAAAAAAGAGGCTGAGGTGCTGATAGAAGAAGATTTTCTGGAAATCATAAACCGAAATCAAGAAATTACGAAGAACTTTTCCGGTTTTTCAACTTTTACGGAGTTGGACGAGAGCTTTGACCTTTTTTTCAGTATTGGCGGCGATGGAACAATCTTGAAAGCAGTAACTTTCGTGGGCAATCTGGGCATCCCCATAGTTGGGATAAATACAGGAAGGCTTGGATTTTTAGCCACAATCCAAAAAGAAGAAATGACAGAAAGCTTGAACCAAATCCTGGATGGCGAATATTCCATTTCCGAAAGAACATTGCTCACAGTTGAAACTATTCCAAAGAGCGAAGAAATACAACCGCTCAATTTTGCCTTGAACGAAGTGGCCGTAAACAGGCGGAACACCACTTCCATGATAAAAGTGGAAACCTATGTGAATGACAAATATCTGACCTCCTATTGGTCCGACGGACTAATTGTGGCAACGCCAACGGGCTCCACGGGCTATTCTCTAAGTTGCGGCGGTCCGGTGATAGATCCAAGCGCAAACAATATTGTTATTACACCAATTGCGCCGCACAACCTGAATGCACGGCCTTTGGTAATTCCAGATTCCAGCATTATCACACTGAAAGTTTCGGGACGTGAAAGCAGCTTTTTGGCTTCTATGGATTCGCGGATTGCTACTTTGGAAAATGAAACCAGCATCATTATAAAGAAAGCAACTTTTACTATTAAACTTCTTCAGCTTAATGATGACAGCTTTATAAAGACTCTTCGCAAAAAGCTTTTGTGGGGAGAGGATAAGCGCAATTAAAGCCCCTAACCTACTGCCGCAGTGAATCCTACTCAAGTGTTCCATATTTATTCCCTATCGATTAAAACATTCGGGATAACCGCAAGCGATAAACAATAAAACCCATCAAAATTTGTTAATCAACTGAGACAAATTGGCTTCCAGTAATGTCAAGCCAGGAATATTGTTATATTTGCAAACTTTTAAACTTTATGAAGTTATATACGACTGTATTTTTAATACTCTCCACAGCAATTTTGGCACATTCCCAAACTTACGAAATAGGCGGAATGATTGGTGGCGCCAACTACATTGGCGATGTTGGAAAGACCAACTATATAAACCCAAACAGTTTGGCTGTAGGTGGAATTTTTAAATGGAACCGTAGCGCAAGACATTCCTTCCGGGGTTCCATAATGGTGGCAAAAATAAAGGGCGATGATGCCAAAAGCTCCAATAGTCGTAGAAATCAGCGTGGCTATTCCTTTGAAAATACCGTAAAAGAATTATCGATCGGACTGGAATACACCTTTTGGGATTTTAACGTCCATTCCCAAAAAGCAATTTCCACTCCTTATCTATATACGGGGCTCACGGGTTTCAGCTATACGGCGCTGCGCAAAACTCCTACGGGTCGCATTGTGAAATACGACAATGCAATGAGCATCGCAGTACCAATGGTTGTGGGCTACAAGGCGAACATAAGCCAAAACGCAATGGTAGGTTTTGAAATTGGGGCCCGTTACACATTTACCGATGATCTTGACGGAAGTAACCCCGTAAAAGGATTGGCCGACGATGAAAGTCTGAAATTTGGAAATACAAACAGCGATGATTGGTACGTTTTTACTGGGATAACTGTTACTTTTGCTTTCGGAAGAAAGCCTTGTTATTGCAACTTTTAAAAAGTGGATGGACCAAACAACCAAAATAGATAAAAACAAACTTCCCCAGCACCTTGCCATCATTATGGACGGGAATGGCCGATGGGCTAAGCAGAAAGGTCTGTTCCGGTCTATGGGTCACGAAAATGGCACCAAGGCTGTTCGCGAAATTGTGGAGGGAAGCGCAGAAATCGGGATTCCTTTTTTAACACTTTATGCCTTTTCAACCGAAAACTGGAACCGTCCCAAAATGGAAGTGGAACTGCTGATGAAACTATTGGTTACTTCCTTAAAAAAAGAAATAAAGACGTTAAAGGACAACGATATAAAACTAAACGCTATCGGCAATCTGGAAGCTTTGCCCAAAAAAGCGCATCAAGAACTGCTAGACGTTATAGCTAAAACAAAGGACCACAAGAGGATGACCCTAACCCTCGCCCTTAGTTATGGTTCTAGGGAAGAAATTACAAAAACAATAAAAGAGATTAGTCTTAAAGTTAAAAATAACCTAATTTCGCCGCGCGATATTGATGAAACGGTAATAAATAATCATCTTTACACGCGAAATTTACCAGATGTAGATTTATTGATACGCACCAGTGGCGAACAGCGCATCAGTAATTTCCTGCTTTGGCAAATAGCGTATGCCGAACTTTATTTTACGGAAACACTTTGGCCAGATTACACTAAAAACCATCTTGTTGAAGCAATATTAAATTATCAAAACAGAGAAAGAAGATTTGGAAAAACCAGTGAACAACTTAATCAATAGTTCCCTATTGCACATATACAGAAAATCTTATTGTATTTTATTATTTACAATACTTTCCGTTTTTACACTACAAGCGCAGCAAAAAGAACTTGATAGCGGTAAAAAATACACCATAAACAATATTACGGTTTCTGGAGCACAGAGCTTTAACGAGCAGACCGTAATTGCTTTTACGGGCCTTAAAAAAGGAGACCGAATCTATATTCCAGGTGAAAAACTGAGCCAAGTCACCAAAAAACTTTGGGAGCAAAACCTGTTTAGCGACATTGCTTTTTATGTTACCAATATAGAAGGTGATGAAGTTGACTTGGAACTCTACATTGTGGAATTACCAAAAATGCACGAAGTGACCATTACTGGTAAAGGAATCCGCAAAGCCAAGAAAAAGGAAATCATCAAGGACAATGACCTTAAGCCTGGTGCGAAAATCACCAAAAACCTTGTTACCACTACAAAAAACTACATCACCAATAAATACAAAAAGGACGGTTTTTATAATACCGATGTAACAATCAGCACTACGCCTTATTTAGATTCCACAGGTGTTGAAATCTCAAAAAATTTGACCATAGCGGTGGATAAAGGAAAACGTGTTAAAGTGAAAAAAATAAACTTTAATGGGAATGAACAGTTTGCAAATGGCAAATTGCGCCGTTCCATGAAAAAAACAAAACGCAAAAATTTCGTGCGTTTCTGGAAACGTTCAAAATTTACCGAAGAAGGATTTGAGGAAGACAAAGAATCAATTCTGAAGAAATACAAATCAAACGGGTATCGTGATGCACGAATAATTAGTGACACTTTAAGGGTACTAGACAAAAAGAACGTTGCCATCGATATAAATCTTGCCGAAGGTGAAAAATATTACTTTGGCGATATAAAATTCATCGGAAACAGTGTTTTCACAGACAGCCAATTGCGTCAAATACTCGGCATTAAAAAAGGTGAAGTATACAATGGGGTATTGCTACAGGAACGTATTCAAGATAATTCGGCTCCAGACGCAAATGATATTACCAACCTTTACCAAAACAACGGATACCTTGCAGCACGTATAAATCCTGTGGAAGTAGCGGTTCGCAATGATACTATCGATTTTGAAATAAGAATCATGGAACGCAACCTTTTCTATTTTGACCACGTAACAGTAATTGGCAACGACCGAACAAATGATCATGTTATCTATAGGGAATTAAGGACGCGGCCTGGCCAAAAATACAATAAAAGTGAAGTGGTACGTACCATACGTGAACTTGGACAATTGGGCTTCTTTGACCCCGAACAACTTACTCCCAACTTCAAAAAAGTAGATGAAAACAACGGCCTTGTAGATTTGGAATATTCCGTTGTAGAAAAAGGTTCCAGCCAGATTGAACTTCAGGGAGGCTACGGCGGTGGAGGTTTTGTGGGAACATTGGGCCTTTCGTTCAACAACTTTTCGCTTCGCAATATTTTCAATCTAAAATCGTACAAACCACTGCCAATGGGTGATGGACAAAAGCTTTCGTTGCGTGCTCAGGCAAGTAGTTATTACCAAACGTATAGTCTTTCACTTACAGAGCCATGGTTAGGTGGTAGAAAACCAGTACAATTATCCACTTCGTTTTCACATACTATCCAGAATTTTTACGATTATAACAGTAGAAGTGCGGACAAATCCAGAAGCTTTACCATTACAGGTGGCTCTGTGGGCTTGGCGAAGAAAATAAAATGGCCCGATGATTATTTTGTATGGTCCAATGCACTAAGTTTTCAGCATTATGACTTAAATAACTATAACACTGGCCTCTTTACCTTTGGCGATGGATATTCCAATAATCTTGCGTACACCATTGGTATAAGCCGAAACAATACAGCAACCAACCCCATTTATCCTACTTCGGGTTCCGATTTTAGCATTACCGCAAAATTGACAGTGCCCTACTCCGCTTTCAGTAGTACAGATTTTGGTGCGTTGAAAGACGAAAGAGCATCGCTGCTATTGGTGCGAAGTGATGCCCCAAATTATGTAGATGCCAAAAACCGAATTTCTGAAATTGACCAAGAGCGTTTCAAATGGTTAGAATATTACAAAATAAAATTCAAGGGAACGTGGTACACGCGTCTTTATGAAAAATTAGTGCTCCGAACCAATACCGAATTTGGATTCTTGGGAGCCTATAATCAGGATCGGGGCGTGCCTCCTTTTGAAAGATTCTTTGTAGGTGGAGATGGCCTTGGAGCTTATAGTTTGGACGGCCGTGAGGTTATCCAACTTAGAGGCTACCCCAACCAATCTCTTTCTGACCCAGACGGAAATACGATTTACAATAAATTTTCGTTAGAGGTAAGATATCCAGTTACCTTGGCACAGATGGCATCTATCTATGTACTTGGTTTTGCGGAAGGTGGATCCTCTTACAGCGGGTTCAAAAGTTACAATCCTTTTGAATTAAAACGTTCTGCTGGAGCAGGATTACGTATATTTATGCCGGCATTTGGGCTTTTAGGTATCGATTTTGGATACGGATTTGACCCTGTTTTAGGCGGAACAGAACCAAATGGATGGCAAACCCACTTTATCATTGGACAACAATTTTAAAACTGGCACGATATTTTCTTAAACAACAACCAACTAATATGAAGACAAGAAAAATACTCTTTTTTACCCTTACCCTTTTGTGCTTCACCTATATGGCTGAAGCTCAAAGAGGCGTTCGAATAGGATATATTGACATGGAATATATCTTGGAAAGTGTTCCTGAATACAAAGAAGCCTCCATCCAACTGGAAGGAAAAGTACAACGATGGAAGCAGGACATCGAGAAAAAACAAAAAGAAATTGATCAAATGAAACTGAACCTCGCTAATGAAAGGGTTCTGTTGACGAAAGAATTGATAGACGAACGCGAAGAGGAAATAAAAATCAAGGAAGACGAAATGCTTCAATACCAACAAGATCGTTTTGGACCCAATGGCGATTTGATGATACAGCGAAGACAATTGGTTCAACCCATCCAAGATCAGGTTTTCAACATTGTTCAGGAAATTGCCGAAAACAAAAAGTACGATTTCATATTTGACAAATCTGCAGATGTAGTTATGCTTTTCGCAGCAAAGAGAAACGACATTAGCGATTTGGTTTTACGTAGCATTGAGCGCGCTGGAAGAAGAGTGCAGGCGGCAGACAAAAAAGAAAAACGCGAAATAGAACAACGCGAAAAACTTTCTACTGAAGAAGAAGGAGCTGTTACAGAAAGAGAACAAGAAATTCAGAAAAAACAAGAGGAACGCGAAAAAATAGTTGAAGCCAAAAAGAGTGAACGCGAAGAAATGATGGCACAGCGCCAAAAAGAACGCGACTCCATCCGTGCTGTTAAAAAAGCTGAATTTGATGAACGCAGACAACGCATTATTGAAGAAAGAGAACAAAGAAAAGATTCCATTATAAATGCACGCCAGAATAAAAACAATTCACCCGAAGGTGGAGGCGAAGGCGATGGTGGTGAAAATGGGCAGTGATCAATGATCAGTAAAATAAATTTATAATCAATACCTTTTTTTAAATCAAATAACACTTAAAATTAAATACACTTAACAATGAAAAAAATGAAAACGATATTAGTTGCAATTGCATTTTTTGTGGGAGCTACAAGTTTTGTTAATGCACAAGCAAAGATTGCACATATCAATGCCCAGGAACTGATTGAGGCCATGCCAGAATACAAAGCAGCCCAAAGCCAATTGGAAAAAGTGCAAAAAACGTACGACACCGAGATTAAAGCAATGGCAAAGGAGCTTGATACCAAAATGAAACAGTACGATTCCGAAGCAAAAGGCAAAACGGATCAAGAAAACCAAAAAAGAGTGGAAGAAGTGCAAGGAATGCAGAACAACATTCAAGCATACAGACAACAAGCTCTTCAGGATTTGGACAATAAAAGAACAGACATCTTCAAGCCAATTCTTGAAAAAGCTCAAAGTACCATCCAAAAAGTGGCACGGGCTCAAGGTTTTCAATATGTGCTGGATTCAACCGTAGGTAGTGGAGTAATCCTTGCCGATGGAAAAGATCTGATGGCAGATGTTAAAAAAGAATTGGGAATGTAATTCTTTTTTTTAAACGATTCAATTTTAAAACTGCCCGCGATATGCGGGCAGTTTTTTTTATGTCAAATTTGAAGTAATTTACTACTTTTATGCTATGGATAAAAACAGTTCCATAGGTGTTTTTGATTTTGGCGTTGGCGGTTCCTCTATATGGAAGGAAATCCACAAACTATTGCCTTATGAGAATATTATCTATTTGGCAGACAGCAAAAATGCACCCTACGGAAACAAATCTTCGGATGAAATAACTGCTCTCAGCATCAAAAACGTTGATAAATTACTGGAGCTGGACTGCAAAATAATTGTCGTGGCCTGCAATACCGCTACCACAAATGCCATTTCAACACTACGGGAAAAATACGCCATACCTATTATTGGAATAGAACCTGCCATAAAACCCGCAGCACTGCAAACCACTTCAAAAAGTATCGGAATTTTGGCCACAAAAGGAACTCTAAGCAGCGCGCTTTTCAGCAAAACAGCTAGAGAATTTAGGATGGAAATAAGCGTGATCGAAATTATTGGAGAAGGTCTCGTTTCATTGATAGAAGCTGGAAATCTTGACGGCCCAGAAATGATTTCATTGTTGAAAAAGCACACCAAACCAATGATTGAAGCCAACGTTGATTATGTAGTTTTGGGCTGCAGCCACTATCCGTACATTATTCCGCAGTTAAAAAAGATCCTTCCCAAAAACGTAAAAATCATAGATTCAGGTGAAGCGGTTGCGCGGCAGACCAAAACCGTTTTACAAAGTTTGAACTTGCTTCGCGAAGAAAACACAAAGCCAAGTCTTCAATTTTATACAAATGCCAAAACTGATACCTTAAAATTTCTGCTAAAAGAGTATTCTGACAAAATTTCTGTGGAAAAATGCAACTTCTAAAACTACCCGCTACCTCTACCCTCTATCCACTATAAACTATTTAAACCAAGAAGAATACATTACATAATTATTTGCAATCCTTTCAATTTCGCCTTTGGTGAGCTCTGGGCTTATGTTTTTTATTTTTTTGGCTGGAATGCCTGCATAGATACTTCCGCTTTCCACCCTTGTGTTTTTGGAAACCACGGCGCCTGCAGCGATAATGGTATTGCTTTCCACCATACAATCGTCCATCACAATGCTTCCCATCCCAATCAAAACGTTATCGTGAATGGTGCAGCCGTGAACAATGGCGTTGTGGCCAATGGATACATTGTTGCCAATAGTGGTTGGCGAAGTTTTATAGGTTGCATGGATAATGGCGCCATCCTGCACATTCACTTTATTGCCCATTTTTATGTAATTCACATCACCACGGATAACAGCGTTAAACCAAACACTGCATTCATTACCCATCACCACATCGCCCACAATCGTGGCGTTTTCAGCTATAAAACAATCCTCGGGGATTTGAGGGTGTTTTCCGTTTACGGGTTTTATTATCATTTGTTTTAAATTTTTGTGTGTGAAAAACCGGTGATACTAAACTTGAATGTGGTCCAAAATTAAAGATTATTTTCAAAACAACCATTAATTGAATCAGTGAAGAGCAACTCACGATAGCGGCATTAATTTTCTATGTATGTCTTTTTTTTAAAGCTAAAAACAGAAGTATTGAAAGGCCATTCAGAGTAGGGAGGTGGAATTGTTGGAGTAAAGTGGGAGAAGCCAGGGAGTATATAGGGAGTAATGTCGGGATAGAGTCGGCATAGAGTCGGCATAGAGTCAGCATATGGTCGGCATAGGGCTGGCGTAGTGTTTAGAAGAAACTTAAAAATGGATTCCATTTTAAGCTTATGAAGAAGGGCATCGTTATTAGTAGATTGCTAATATACGCACGATTTGATGCTTTTTTACAAAGGCATTAAAAAAAAATGATTTACCCAAAATAGGCCAATAATTCTTTTTTTCGCGAAGGACTGACCATTATTTCCTTTCCGCTGGAAAGGACCACGCTCCCACCCTTTCCTTTTTTATATTCTCTAATTTCATTCACATTCACCAAATAGGATTTATGCACGCGTGCAAAACCACTTTCCGAAAGGGAATCTTCAAAATATTTCAGGGTTTTGCTCACCAAACGCTTTCCAACTTTTAAATGAATCTGGGTGTAATTATCATCGGCTTGGCAATAGAGTATATCCTCCATTTGAAGCACTTCAAAGCCGTTTTGCAGCGGAATGGTAATCTTTCCCGCCACTTGAGTTTGCAGCGGCTTTAAAATGGAGTGTTGCAGGCTGTTTTCCTTTTCCTTTATCTCCGAAACATAATCTACCGCTTCAATCAACTTGTCTATGGAAATTGGTTTAAGCAAATAATAGGAAGCATGGGCGTTCAGAGCATCCATGGCGTATTGATTATAGGCAGTTACAAAAACAGTTTCAAATTGGCGGTCCCCCACTTTGTCCAGCAAATCAAAGGCATTTCCGTAAGGCATTTCCACATCGAGGAAAACAACGTCCAAATCGTTGTTGCGTATTAAAACCAATGCTTCATCAACGTTCGCAGCTTCGCCTTTCAAAATGATATTCGGACAGTATTTTGCCAAATAATTTCTGAGGATTTCGCGGCTGGTTTCTTCGTCTTCAACAATAATTGCATTTAGCTTCATCAATCTTTCTTTAAAATAAGTTCAACTTTGGTTCCTTCGTCGTTTTCAAAAACATTGCCTACTTTCACATCTACTTTGTCTTTGTACATTTCATTCAAAATGGCAATCCGTTTTTGGGTGTTGCCCATTCCTTTCGACTTTTGTTTCTTTTGATTTTCTGTTTTGAATTCCTTTGATTTTGAACGGCCAATTCCATCATCGGTAATGGAAATTTTTATGGTTTCAGAATCTATTTGCTGAAAATTTATTTCCAACAATCCTTTCACTTCTTTATACCGAAGTCCGTGCCAAACAGCGTTTTCAACATAGGGTTGAAGCAACATTGGCGGAATCACAAATTCGTTGAGTTTTATGTTTTCGTCAACCGTAATTTTATAGTCAAATTTATCCTTAAACCTGAAATGTTCCAGTTTCACATAAAGTTCCAACAGTTCAATTTCCTTTTCCAGAGGTATAAAATCCTCTTCGCTGTTTTCCAAAACGGATCGCATCAGTAACGAAAAATCGGTCAAGTATTTATTGGCGGTCCGTTCATCGTTCACCGCGATAAAACTGTTTACGGAGTTTAGCGCATTAAATATAAAATGCGGGTTCATCTGCGACCGCAATGATTTCAACGCCAAAATATTATTGGCATATTTTTGCTGTTTTATGTTTTTGTACTGGGTGTAGGCCGCAAAAAACAACAGTAAGACAATAAGAATTAAAGAGCCAATAATCCATTTTTGGATACGATCGTTTTTTTGGATAAGTTCTTGGTTTTCAAAAGCGAGTTTGTAACGGCTTTCGTTTAGTTTTCGGTCGTTTTCCAGACTGGCAATCCGGGTTTGTTTCTGGGTTATTTCTTTGCTGAAACGCGCAGCTTGACTGATTTCCTGTTCTTTTTTCACATAAAGTTCGTCAACAACTTCTACGTAGTGCTGGTAACTTTCAGTGGCTTTGTCAAACTCACCAATGTCGCGATAAATCTCGGAGAGCTTTCGCACAGCATCTTTTTGGACTACCAAATCTTCCTTTTTGTCTGCTTCCGCTATACTTTTTTGAAGGTACGGAATAGCCTGTTTGTATTTTTCCTGAGCCACAAAAGCATTGGCAATTTTGTAATTTTGGCGTTGTGTAGTCAATGCTTCGTCATCAACCGTGACATCTTTTCCCAAGGAGTTCAATTCCTCCAAGGTT
>DAIMFZ010000032.1:11199-16427 GCA_036724225.1 Aequorivita sp. | reverse complement strand
TAGATATTGTACCAGGCATTTCCGAAGGGTTCCATCTTGATTGGTGCTTTCAGGGAGATGATGGCATATTTTTCCGGCAATTCACTGGCGAAGGAAAACAAATCGTTTTCGTCACTCCCAAAACCGTGGAGCATAATGATTGCAGGCGGATTTTCCGACGGATTTTTGGCCGCTCGGTAATTGTGTTCTAAAAGTAAAATCTGTTTTTCCATAGGGTGCAAAAATAAACAAGACCTTTTAAACTGAAAGGTTTTCAGCATAAAAGGTCCCGTTAAATATTCGGTAAAAATTAAATACCCTTAAACCATTGTTGGAATTGTTCTCCAAGAACAGGAACAGGCTTCATTTCGCCCTGTATTGCACTTATCAATCCAAGAATCCAAAAAACTAAGATTGCAAGTTGAACTATCCAGGTTAATATTGAAATACCGATAAAACCAATTACAATACTTAATACAATACCAACACACATAATTCCCAACGATTGGCGCACATGGTAGGATCCTAATGCTGTTTTGTTTCCGTTGTTCATTATTAGGGCTATGATCCAGCCAATAAGTGTAATGTAGGCAATGATGGCCACAGTTTTGCCGTTGTCTGAAGTTGTTTCCATTTTTTAAGAATTAGGTTAGTGATTTTTACAAGCTAAAGATAATCAATACTTTAATTTAAAAACGTAAACCATTCTTGAAATTTTTCACTTAAAAAAGGAATGCCTTTCTGTTTGTTGAAATATGCCATTGCCAAACAATATAACCAAAGCAAACAGCATAGAAGCCATAAAATATCGCCAGCCGTTACGTCAATTTGCGATTGCACAATGAGCGAAACCATAAATATAAGCCACAGTCCAAACATATTTTTGATATGCCAAGTCGCAAACTCATGATTCTCATCTTTATTGATGAAAAAAGCGATCAAAAAACCCACAAAAGGAGCGTAGGCAAGTAAGGCAGTTGATCTTCCTGCAGGTGAAGTTTTCATTATTTATTCAGTACCAATTGGTTGTTTGCAACAATTCCGTATGGTTTTCCTTTGAGTTTTGTTCCAAGAAGTGCGGCGTTTTTTGAAGTGGAAAGAATATCTTTTTCAGAAAATTCCCATGTTTCGTCGGGGTTGAAAAGTGTAAGTTCAGCCTTATTTCCTTCTTCAATTTCATCCGATGAAATATTAAAAGCTTTTTTCAAACCTGTTAAGGCTTTGATGGATTCTTCAACACCCATAAGCAAATTCAATGCTCCGAAACATCCTTCCAATCCAATGCTCCCGAAAAAAGCGTGGTCAAACTCAGTTTTTTTGTGTTCCACATCAATTGGGTTGTGGTCGCTGGTAACGCCATCTATAATACCTTCTTTCAAGCCTTTCAGCAACGCTTTGGTATCTTCTTTGGTGCGCAGCGGTGGAAGTAATTTATAAATCGTGTCAAAACCCTCCAATACATCATCGGTCAATGCGAGGTTGAAAATTGCGACACTGCAAGTTACGTTCAGCCCTTTTTTCTTTGCGTCCTTAATCAATTCCACAGATTTTTTGGTTGAAATGGTAGGGATGTGAAGTTTTCCACCCGTATATTCCAAAATATATAAATCCCGGATTATTTGAAGCTCCTCGGAAAGTGCTGGTATTCCTTTCAAACCTAAGCGGGTGCTGTTCACTTCCTCATTCATCATTCCATTACTTGCAACCGATTTTTCAAAAGGAAATGATTGCACCAAACCATTAAAGCTCTGTGTGTATTGCAGTGCTATTTTCAGCAAGTTTGCGTTCGCTATTGGGTTTTTATAATCGTAAAAAGAAATGGCCCCCTCATTTTGCATATCGTATAATTCCGCTAACTCAGTACCTTTGCTACCCACAGTTAGTGCGCCAATAGGGTAGAGGTTCACAGCATTTCCTTCGGCTTTACTTTTCATAAACTTAATGTGTCCTTTACTATCTGTGACCGGAAAACTGTTTGCATTTACAGCAACTCTTGTATATCCGCTGTGGGCGGCAGTTTTCAAACCATTTTCTATGGTTTCGCGCTCTTCAAAACCAGGTTCCCCAAAAGATACGCTGCTATCAAACCAGCCTTGCGAAATATGAAGATTTTTCAATGAAATCTCCTTTATCTTTTCAGAAGAAGGAATCGTTACGGCAATTTTTGAAATTATACCATTTTCTATCAAAACATCCCGTTTATCTAAATGGTGCTTACTGGAAGCATCAACAATGGTGGCAGATTTCAGAAGTAATTTCATATTCAAAATTCAAGGTTCAAAATTCGAGATTTAAGATTCAAGATTTGTCCCTTCGACAAACTTATGGCTATATATTAAATTTTCAATTTCAATTTTTACAATCTTTATTCTTTATTCTTTGTTCTTTTTTTCTACTTAAAGAATTTCAAGATAAGCATTTCAAAAAGTAAAAAGAGCAATGCAAAAATAGCAAACCATTTCCAAAAACTGTTTATGGAATCGGAATCAGTATAAGAATCAAATAAATCGTCCACAGATTTATACACTTCAGCACCTTTCCAATCTTCGGGATTTTGGTATTGCAGTTTGCTTTCGCTGCGGGCATAATTATAACTTATGTTTTCCAAAAACTCATTTTCTTTCACAATTTGGTAGTTGCCAGCTTTATTAGGTTCGTCCGTGGTTGTCATCCACACAAAATTAGCTTTTGTTTGCTGAAGCGGAATAAACTGCGCAGTGCTGTCTTTAATAGTAAGAATTTCGTCAGGCCCTAATTTTACGGGTACTGCGATAGCGTTTTGTTCGCCAATAGTGTAGTACAATCGCGGCAAAGGCAAACTTTGCAGCGCCATATTGTAAATTGTGGGAACCACCAGCGGTGAATTCTGAAAATTGGAATTCTCCTTATTTATCGCCGCACTGAACAAATAAGTGTTTTCTTTTTGAAGCAAAAAAGGTTGATTGTCCTCAAAACCGATTGCTGGTGTTGCGTTTGTTGAAATATTATAGAAAGAATTGACCTTTGGATATTGGAAATTGGCAACTTCTTTTTCAAATACATCTTTAAATAACGGATGTGAAAAAACAATTTTTGTAATTTTCTTTTCCTGAATTTTTTCTTCGGAAAGCGTGCCCATAGCCATAGTTAAAAGGAAGTTGTTGTAACTGTTCAAATCCACTTCCGAAGCTGGAATTACAAGCAGACTGCCACCTTCGTCACTAAATGATTTAAGGGCGGTGGTTAATGACGCGGGAATTTCTTTCAGCTCGTTGAGCACAATGAAGTTTTGATCGGGTATTTCGTTGTAATTTAAGGTTTTGAAAGTTTGCTGGGTAAACTGAAATTCTTCTTTTTCAAAAAGCCTTTGCAGAAATTTGCCATCGGCTTCATTAATAGCCAAAACCTTAATTTTTCCAGGATTATTTATGCTGAAAAACAATGTATTGTCAAAAGGAAGATTGGGCTCATTGAGTTGAATTTTCCCAATAAATACTTCGGAATTATCAATGTCGAACGTTATTGTGCTACCAGAGTTTTCTGAGAAATCAATAGCAGTTTTGGCTATCATTTTATCTTTGTTGAAAAGCGAAATTGGTGCCTCAGAAATTTCCTTGCCATCCTGAGCTTGTCGAAGGGTAGAAACTTTTACTTTAAGCTGTGTTATTGAAGCATTTTTTGATGCAATAAAAACACTGTCAATGGCTATGTTTGAAGCATTCACGGGTTTCAATTGTACCGCTTCAACAACCAAATCATTCGGAATTTCGGGAAATTTCTCTTTTTGTTGAAAATCTGAAAGATAGACCAATCGTTTCAGAACATCCTTTTCGTCGGAAAAAAGTTGGCTTGCCTTGAGCAAAACTTGGCTAGGCGTCAATTGGTTTTGCGAGTATTCCACTGAAAGTATTTCACTTTTAAAATCTTGTGGCGAAACATTCTTTTTCTCAGAATTGTTCGTAAACCAGCTTAATTTTTCCGAACCACCCGCTTTATCAAACAAATCCTGTAAAGCCCGCTCCAGAATTGACCCTTTGGCACCTTTCGCCTGCATACTGAACGAATTGTCTATATAAACAACGGTTTCTTTTTTGGTATTTAAGGCTGTTTTGGAAGAAGTAAACGGTTGTGCAAAAGCGAAAATAATACACGCCAGTGCAAGTAAACGCATCAACAAGATGAGCCATTTTTTTAATTGGGAACTTTTTCGGGTTTGGATGGTCACTTTTTTCAGAAAAGCAACATTGGTAAAAGCTACCTTTTGAAATCGCCGAAGTTGAAAAAGATGGATAAATATTGGGATGAGCAGAAGGAAAAGAGCATAAAGAATTTCTGGGTGTTTGAACTGCATTCCTATAAATATTGTCCAAAGATAAAAAACGGAACGTAATTAGCGCTATTTATAACCTGTAAAACCTAATTTTTCATTTCTTCATTTTCAAAATTGAGATTTAAATTCTTTTTAATGCTAAACTGAAAGGTTGTCCCCTTTCCCATTTTTGAAAAAACTTCTATTTCGCCACCCAGCTTGTTCACGAGCTTTTTAACTGTTGAAAGGCCAATTCCGTTTCCTTTTTTTCCATTTCTGTCCAAGATGTCGGTTGTTGTAAAAAGATCAAAAATATGTGGAATTTTCTCTTTCGGGATTCCCATTCCGTTGTCAGAGATTTTGAAATGATAAAACCCGTTTTTTTCGATACAGTTTATGTCTATTTTTATCTTTTTTTTGTCGTTGTATTTTAGTGAATTGCCCACCATATTTAACACAATCTGTCCTAAAGCGACTTTATTGGCGTGCATTTCTATGTTTTCTTCAGGGAGGTTTATTTCACAGTCAATATTGATTTTCAAAAGTTCAATCATTTCCTCCAAAAGATCTTGGCTGTCAAAAACCTCGCAGTTTAAAGAAGCGGTATTATCACTTTCATAATGTTCCAGAAGGCCAGTTATATATTCACTTAGTGTAAAAGATGATTGTTTAATGTAGTCTAAATATTTTTTGCCCTGATCGTCCAAAAGTGAGCCGTATTTGCTACGAAGCATATCTGAAGTTATTATCATATTGGCCAATGGCATTTTCATATCGTGGGACACAATTCCGGCGAAATTTTTAAGCTCTTCATTTTTTTCCTTCAATTCCTGTTGTACTGCCAACAACATTCTGTTGCGCTTTTTGGCCTCAAAAAGGTTCACAACATGATATGCCAAAGCAATAAGTGTTTTTTTTTGTGATTTTGACGGCAAAAAATATTATGATTTTCTAAGCACTT
>DAIMFZ010000032.1:0-11189 GCA_036724225.1 Aequorivita sp. | reverse complement strand
AAGCAATAATTATTTTTTTTTGCGATTTGGAAAGTTTTCTTGGTTTGGTATCAAAAATGCAGAGAGTTCCCAAAGGGTAGCCTTCAGAATTTATTAAACGCACGCCTGCATAAAAAACGGCATTCATATTAGATACTAACGGATTATCCTTAAATCTTGGATCTTTTCGGGCATCTTCAATAATGAAAATGCTGGATTCATCTAAAATGGCATGTCCACAAAAAGAAATATTCCGCGGTGTTTCGTTGAAAGGGATACCATAGTGTGATTTCAAGAAATTACGTTCAGCATCCAGTAAAGTAACTAAAGATATTGGAACATCACAGATATTTGCTGTTAATGCAGTTATATTGTCAAAATCCTTTTCTGGTAATGTGTCCAATAAGTGATAGGAATGGACTGCGGATAAACGCTCTTGTTCATCAACTGGGAATTGTGGTGTTATCAAGGCTTCATCTCCGATTTATCTTAAATCCGAAAGTCGGTGTTTAAGGATTGAGCGTAAATGTACAACATTTTAAATTGTGTTATTAAAGAAGAGAAAACGATGTGTATAGGATTATTCTTTTTCAAAACCGTTCAAAAACACCTAGTCCGAAAAGGGCAAAATCATATTTTACAGGATCTTTTGGGTCTAATTTTCGAAGTGAAATATCCAGCTCAGCCAAAGCCTTTCCGTCATTCTGTTTCCGTTTGAGCAGATTGAGTTTTCGAGCCACATTTCCACTGTGAACATCTAAGGGACAGGAGAGTTTTGATGGTGAAATATTTTTCCAAATTCCAAAATCTACACCTGCATTGTCGTTGCGAACCATCCAGCGTAGAAACATATTAATTCTTTTCGCGGCCGAATTTTTAAATGGATCGCTAATGTGTTTCTGGGTTCTGGAAAGATGCGGAAGTTCGAAAAAAGTTTTTTTGAAATGATGGATTGCAGCTTGCATAGAATCCTTTTCGGAATAGTTTACGAAAACCTTTTCCAAACCTCCGTGATTTTTATATATGTTTTGAAGTGCTTTTAAAAAGTAAAAAAGATCCTCGTTATTAAAAGTCCGATGCACAAAGGGCGAAAGCGATTCCGAATTTTTTTCGGTAAAATTCATCACAAAGTCAATAGGAGAATTGCCCATTATTCCCACCAACCGATGCCCATTGGTTATAATGCTCTTGCGGTTTCCCCATGCAATAATAGCCACAAGAAAACCAGCAATTTCGATATCTTCTTTTAAAGCGAAGAGATGCGGAATTTGAATTGGATCGGTATCAATAAAATTAGGGTGGTTGTAAATGTTTACTTTTTCGTCGAGAAATGATTTTAATTCACTTTTGTTCATTGGAGTGAATTTTTGAAATTTGTTATTTGAGATTTAATTGGAATTTAATTAATAATAATCCCATTTTGCATCACGAGTTTTCTATCCGCCATATTCGCAAGCTCTTCATTGTGCGTTACGATTACGAAAGTTTGCCCAAATTCATCCCGCAGTTTAAAAAATAGGCTGTGAAGGTTTTCGGCACTCTCGGTATCCAGATTTCCGCTGGGTTCATCTGCGAGAATTATAGCAGGATTGTTCACTAAAGCGCGTGCAACCGCCACACGTTGTTGTTCGCCGCCGGACAGTTCGTTGGGTTTATGGTCTTCACGTTGCGAAAGACCTAAAAAGTTGAGTAGTTCCTTCGCTTTTTTGGTTGCTTCGCTTTTTGGTGTATTTTTTATGAAAGCAGGAATACAAACGTTTTCAAGGGCAGTAAATTCTGGCAGTAGCTGATGGAACTGAAAAATAAAACCGAGATTTTCATTTCTAAATTTCGCCAATTTTTTCCCCGAAAGGGAACCGATATTTACACCGTTTATTTCTAATTTACTCTTTGATGAGTCAAAAGCATCCAAAGTTCCCAATATGTGTAGCAACGTAGTTTTTCCCGCTCCCGAAGCACCAACTATTGAAACGATTTCACTCTTTTTTATATGAAGGTCAACACCTTTCAAAACGTGGAGATGGTCGTAATATTTATGGATGTTTTCGGCTTCAATCATAACAAAAATTTAAACCGTGAAAGTACTATTTATAGTGCTATCATGCAATCTGATGGATTATATTGTTTTTATTCGTACTTAAGTGTTTATTTTTGAAATAGAATATTTAAACAAAAAAGAATGTCATCATATAAAAATTTTGAAGAATATGACCAATCAGTAACCGAAAGTTTAACTGATAATTACAGTAAAATTTTGGGCACCATAGGCGAGGACATCTCGCGGGAAGGATTACTAAAAACCCCCGAACGTGCTGCCAAAGCAATACAATTTTTAACATCGGGAAATTGCCAGGATCCAGCTGAAATATTGAGAAGTGCCATGTTTGCCGAGGCCTATCACGATATGGTTATAATAAAGGATATTGAATTGTATTCCTTATGCGAACACCATATTCTGCCATTCTTTGGAAAGGCACACATTGCTTATATTCCCAACGGCTATATTGTGGGACTGAGCAAAATACCACGCGTAGTGGATGTTTTTGCCCGACGTTTACAAGTTCAGGAACGATTGACGCACGACATTCTGGAATGTATAAACAACACCCTGAAACCCAAGGGAGTGGCCGTGGTTATTGAAGCCTCGCATATGTGTATGATGATGCGCGGAGTCCAGAAACAGAACAGTGTTACTACAACTTCTGGTTTTCGTGGACAGTTTGAAGCCATTGAAACCCGTAACGAATTTTTAAAACTCATAAGCAACGACTTGTCATAATTTTTTTTTGGAATGTTTTTTGACTTATAGATTTCATGATCTAACTCAACAATAGATGAAAAACGAAAAATACAAATTATTGCGCCAAGGAATCCTCTTTGATCTAATTGGTATGACTACAATGGCAATCCCAGTTGTTGGGCCCTTTTTGGATATAATTTGGGCGCCCTTTGCAGCAAAAAAAATGAGCAATATGTACAAAGGAACCGAAGGGAAAATAGCTTCTGTCATTGTCTTCCTTGAGGAAATACTGCCATATACAGACATTATACCCACGTTTACTCTGATGTGGCTTTACACCTTTGTTTGGAAAAAACAACCTAGGCCACAACCCATTAAAATTCGAGTTAACGAATAAATAAAAGCCCCAATAGGGGCTTTTTTCCTTTAGATTTCTGCTTTTAAAGTCACATTTATACTTCTTCCGATATTTAAAATTCCTAAAGGTTTAAATCGCGATAGGTGCGAAATATATTCTTTATCGGTAAGATTGGTTCCGTTCAAACCTAATTTCAACACTATTTTTTGAAGTTGAAAGCTGCTTTCAATTCCCGCACTCAGTAAAGAATATCCACCAGTTCTTGTTTCAAAATTGCTCGCAGTTTTTTGGGTGAATATGTTTTCAAGCGTTACAAAGGCTGAACTGGATTTCCGCGTTTTTCCATCCTTTAATTCAATTCTGAAAGTGTTCCGAAGAGAATTGGCAGGAATTAATGGCAGATATTCTGTACTGTTCAATTTACCGGTAACGGTTTCAAAACTGCTTTCGAAATGCAACCAATCCAATGGATGTGGATGCAAATGAAAGCCGAATTCACCACCGTAAAGCGAGGCATTGTTTTGAAGATAATCATAAACTGGTGTATCACCTATCATTTCATCCGTGGGCGAAATAAAAATATAATTGTTTACGGCATTGTAAAATCCGTTTGCGAAGAATTCAATGTGTTTGTTCCTGTATTCCAGAGAAACATCCGCTTGAAAATTTTGTTCGTTGCTTAAATTTTGATTTCCTCTTTCATATCGGTTAGTCCCTTCGTGAATGCCGTTTGAAGTGAGTTCAGCTAAATTCGGGGCGCGAAAACCACTTGCCAAATTGACCCTTGCCGAAAGATTTTCCACAAAATCCATTTTTGCTCCCAAAGCCGCGGTAAAACTGGTAAAAGTCTTGTTTAACCTGGGAATGAAATCTGTATCAGATGGATTCCGAGCGGCTTCACTTTCAATTTTTCGGGAATCGAAACGGATTCCGGCCTGAAAATCCACTTTTTCCAAATGATAGTGGGAGGTTGCCAAAAGCCCAACGTCTGTTGTATTCGCATCGGGAATCAATATTTCCTCACCTTCGTTTTTGTTGTTTTGGAACATTCCCTGTAAACCAATTATAGTTTCAAGTTTCCCAAATTCGGGTAAATTGTATTTCACATCATAATTAAAAGTGCGCAACTTTAACCGAAGCGCGGCCATAGCAGGATCATCTTCAAATTCGCGGCGATCGTTGAACAAATATCCAGCTTTTATATCGAGACTTGATTTTTCGAAAAACACGGTATTGTCAAAACTCAAAATATGATTGTCAATTTCTTGAAAGGGAAGTACCAATTCCTTGGATCGGGTTTGTTCGACAATTTCTTCAGCAATTCCTATATTGGAACGATTGTAATTATACCGAATGGTTGATTTAAATTTCGTGCCCATATATTGCACTCCCGTTTTTAAATCCTTTTCATTGAAGCGGGAATTAGTTACGCTATAGTTAGCCCCAGTTTCATAATCACTAAAAGAAGAATGGGAGCCTCGCGCTAAAAATTTCAATTTTTCACCCGAAGTTTTCACGCCTAAATTTGTTGAAGTCCCTAAGGTATTTGAGAAATAGGTACTGCTTAAATCGCCGTGGGTTTCGCCGGAAATGGCAAACTTTTCCGGATTCAAATAAAGAACGCCGCCCAGAGCATCGCTGCCGTAAAGGAGGGAAGCTGGGCCCTTTATAACTTCCACACTTTCAACACCAGCTTCATTAATTCCCAAGCCGTGTTCATCGCCAAATTGTTGGTTTTCCAGCCGCACGCCCTGTGTATAAGTCAAAACGCGGTTGGAACTCAAACCGCGAATAACAGGTTTACCAATACCGGTTCCGGTTGTTATTAAATCTACGCCCGCAATATTTTTAATACCATCCGCGAGGGTGACAGCGCCAGATGAATTTAAATTGTCTATTGAAACGCGGTCCACTTTCATCACGTTTTCACTCTGCAATCTGTGAAAAGGGGTTGAAACAATTACTTCTTCCATTTCCACCGCGCTTTCTTCCATTTGAAGGTTTTCGGTAATGGTTTGATTGTTCGAAAAATTAAATTTTTTGGAAATAGTAGCGTATCCCAATGATGAAAATACTACGTTGTAATTTCCATCTGGAATGTTTTTCAACTTATAATTTCCATCAAAATCCGCAGCTGTGCCTTTTTCTAATTGTGGAATATAAATTGTTGCCATAACAGCATCGTTTTTGTTTTTTGATGTGATGGATCCCGTCAAGGAATTTTGAGCGATAGCCGCGGAATATAAAAAGAACACCGCAAGCAAGCATAGCATATTTTGCATACTTTCTTGATTTAAATAAATGATTGTGAAATAAACTGAATTGCTGAAAAATCAAGAAAACTGCGGAGGTCCTCTTAGGAAATAATGTGAAGTATTTTGAATGAATTTGGGCAACAAATAAACGGTTTCCGTTTTTTGGAAACCATTCAGCAGTGCAAGCTCAGTAATTTCCTGAGGTTTAAAATCAAAGATTGAGAAGTGAAAATCGCAAATGGAGCAATCCAGTTGCTTTTTGTGAATGTGAGTTGATGATTCCGTGCAGACATTGTGTCCGTGGCCTTCAAAGGTATGAGCAAATTTTACGGCGGTGGGAAGCAGCAATGCGAACGAAAAAATCGCAGCAGTAACAATCCGTAGTATTTCTTTTTTTAAAACCTTCATTTAGTAAACAAAAATCCGAGACCCATCCGTCTGAGCATTTTTTTTTCAAAGTTCCAAAAAAATGCAAACTCCCCAAATACCCAACCGAAAAAAACCAGAAACAATTGATAAATAGGAAGGATAATCAAAATCCGAAATGGCCAATAAATGTGCCAGCCCATCTCTTTCTCAATTTCGAAAAAATCGGTAATTGGCGCAGCTAGCTTCGCTGCGGAACTTCCTGTGATAGCAAAGACTAGGAATACAATAAAAAGTTGTCCGTTAGTTTTGATGTTCCAACGTTGTTTGAGCTTTTTCAATTTCTTCCGCCTATGAATTTTTGATTGTATTTGTCTTGAAAATATACAAAGTAATTGTAGAGTAAATAATTTACTTCATAACCATAATCTACAGTGGGGTCATAGTTTATTTGCTCACCGTATAAATTATGGGAATATCGGGCGGGCTGAAGCACGCGGTTGTTGTATTCTGAAACGAAAGATCGGTTTTTGGATTCCAAAAACGATTGTCCATAAAATCCACGCGGAGGTTGGGAGATGAGCCAAGAGTCAAAACCGGGCTCTATTATCATTATTTCGTATTCAAGGCTGTCGTTTGCAATGCGGATGGTATCATTTTTCGTGATTTCCGCAGACGAATTGCCCATCGTTTTATTACCAGTTCCACAACTGTAGATGGCAAACGAAAGAGTTAATATGAATAAAAAGTTTTTCATCTGTAAATATTTTAACAAAGTTAAGCAATGTAACTTTAAGTGTTGGGGATTTAACTTTCATTTAAAAAAACACCGTCCTATTTCTAAAAAGGGACGGTGTTTTAAAAAGTTATAAATGAAATTTTATTTTCCGAATAAACCTCCTAAAAGGCCACCAAGTCCACCTTTTTTCTTGTTTCCACCCATAACCATTCCAGCCACATCGTCAATGATGCTGCCATCGCCATCGGCATCGAGCAGGGTTTCAATGAAGGACTGGTCGTGGTTAGTGTTTTTTCCCAAAACCGAACCGAGCAAATCACCAATTCCACCTTCTCCCACATTATCCTTTCTTTTTTGGTTGCCCAAAATACCCATTAAAATTGGGGCTGCCATTTTAATAATTTGCGCCACGGAATCGGTATCAACTCCGCTCGTTTTACTTATATTCTGTTCCACTTTTTGTTGATTGTCGCCAAGCACGTGCTTTAAAATGCCTGCGCCTTCGTTCAGCAAACCGGAATCTGCACTACCACCTCCCAAAAGACCACCTAGTTGGTCCAGAATGGAACCATCATGACGATTGTCCTCCAATGCGTTGTTCAAACTTTGTGCACCTTGTGGGGTTGCAGCATTGCGTTGCATTGCTCCCAAAATAACCGGAAGTGCCATGCTTAAAACATTTGCTGTTTTATCTGCAGATTGTCCAGTTTGCACACTTGCGCCGCTTATGAGCTGTTTGCCCATGTTGCTGCTAAGTAAATCTAATATTGAAGCCATTTTTATAAAAAATTAGGGTTAATGATCGAAGTTGCTTAAAAATTTAGGCGTTGGCCATTATATTTATAATTTGTTCGGCGAGTTCCGTGCCAATTCGATCTTGGGCTTCATCGGTGGCAGCACCAATATGTGGGGTAAGTGAAATTTTATCGTGCATAAGCACTTTTATTGAAGGGGTTGGTTCATTTTCAAATACATCCAGTGCAGCAAATGAGACTTTGCCATCTTCAATAGCTTCCAACAGTGCATTTTCATTAAGAACTCCGCCTCGGGCAGCATTAATAATACCAACGCCGTCTTTCATTTTCGAGAATTCTTCTTTCCCAATTAAATATCCCGATTGTGAGGGCACGTGAAGACTGATAAAATCACTTTGTTTTATTAATTTATCTATGGGAGCAGTCTTTATTTTCAGTGTTATTTGTTGTCCGTCATAAAAACTTAAGGTAATGTCTGCTTCGCCTACTTTGTGGTCGCTAGCGATTACTTTCATACCACAGCCCAAGGCTATTTTGGCAACTTGGCGGCCAATTCTTCCAAAACCGATAATCCCCAAAGTTTTTCCTCGTAGTTCGCGGCCAGCACCATAGTTTTTCTTTAATGCGTTGAATTTTGTGTCTCCATCCAAAGGCATATTTCGGTTGGAGTCGTACAAAAACCTTACACCGCCAAACAAATGTGCAAACACAAGCTCAGCTACCGATTCTGAAGATGCTGCAGGAGTATTGATAACATCAATTCCGTTTTCAATGGCGTAGTCAACGTCAATATTGTCCATCCCCACGCCGCCTCGGCCAATGATTTTTAGCGAAGGGCAGTTGTCAATAATATCTTTTCGGACTTTTGTTGCGCTGCGCACCAAAAGCACTTCAATCTTGTGTTCGTTGATGTAATTTTGAAGTTGTTCCTGTGCCACTTGCACCGTTATTACTTCAAATCCCGCATTGTTCAATGCGTCTATTCCACTTTGTGAAATTCCGTCGTTTGCTAATACTTTCATTTTTTTTATTGACTATTATTATTTTTTACCCCTAAATCCCCTAAAGGGAACTTTTAAGCAGGAAATTTATTTTTTATTTTGAATTATTATTGAATCAGTCATAATTCCCCTTTTGGGGGCAGGGGGTCTTATCAATTAAGCCCCTTTTTCCAACGCCTGCATCACATTCACCAAAACCTGCACACTTTCCAGTGGTAAGGCGTTGTACATGGAAGCACGATAACCGCCAACGCTTCGGTGGCCGTTCAGTCCGTTTATTCCGGCTTGTTTTAAGTGGTCGTCAAAGGTTGCTTTCAATTCGTCATTTCTTAAATTGAAAGTGGCGTTCATTTTTGAACGGTCTTCTTTTTTGGCCACGAAACCTTCAAACAATGGGTTTCTATCAATTTCATTATAAAGAAGTTCGGCTTTTTGGTTGTTCACTTTTTCAATTGCTGAAATGCCGCCCAAATCCTTTAACCATTGCAGGGTCAACATGGAAACATACACTGGAAAAACGGGTGGAGTGTTGAACATACTTTCCTTATCTATATGAACTTTATAATTCAACATTGAAGGAATGGCATGCGAAACTTTGCCCAAAATATCTTCTTTTATAACCACTAAAGTTGTTCCAGCAGGGCCCATGTTTTTTTGAGCCCCAGCATAAATTAAACTGAATTTTGAAAAATCTAACTGGCGTGAAAAAATATCACTGCTCATATCGCAAACTACTGGAATTTCCGTTTCGGGAAAGCTTTGCATCTGCGTTCCGAATATGGTGTTATTGCTGGTACAGTGAAAGTAATCTGCGTCTTTTGGTATGTTGTAATTTTTAGGAATAAAGTTGAAATTATCGCTTTTTGAAGTAGCTACTTCAACCACTTCTCCTAAAAATTTAGCTTCTTTTATTGCATTATTGGACCAAGTTCCTGTGTTTAAATAGGCTGCCTTTTTTTCCAAAAGATTATAGGCAACCATTAAAAATTCAAGACTTGCGCCGCCTTGCAAAAACAAGGCTTGATAGCCTTTGTTTTGAAGGCCTAAAAGTTCTAAAGCTAAATTGCGGGCATTGTCCATTACCTCAACGAAATCCTTGCTCCGGTGGGAAATCTCAATCAATGAAAGGTTTGAATTGTTGAAATTCAATACTGCCTCAGCAGATTTTTGCAAAACAGATTGTGGCAAAATGCAGGGACCTGCACTGAAATTGTGTTTTTTCATTTGAATCATGTTTGTTGTCAGGGTTATTGAATTATTAATTATTGGGTTATAAATGCATAACCAATAAATAACTTAATAACCAATAACTCAGTAACTGTTTAAAATTTCAATTTTTTCAAAGCCTATAAATTAGCTTTCCACTTTGGATTAGTTTACTTAAAAAAAAATGTAGTGCAAAGATGCGGATTATGCTACAAAAATTATGGGAATTAAGAATTTTTTATCAAGGAAGTTTCAACAGGAAATCAACCGTGTCAACGCCATCGGCATAATCCCACAATTCTGGAGTTTGGGCTTTTCCAAAAGGGATTTCATTAGGTAAACCTGCATTTGTAACCAGACATTGTATGTTTTCAGATTCAGATTCCACTTTCTTTTTTACTGCGTATTTAGAAGTGTATTTTTCATAAAAAACCACGGAAATAGGAGAGGAGAAGCCTTTGTCTTCTTTCAACAACATAAATTCATTGTCCAGCAAAGGGAAGCTGTCCATTAAATAAACTGCTTTGTTATAATCGTAATTATTGATGTATTTATTGTTGTGGATTATTTCCCTCCAACTGAACATTCCTTTGAAGAACGGTTCAAAATCATAATCTTCTGGAATGTATATTTTTGAAACATTGCGACAGCCAAGGCCGAAATATCTAAAAATATCATCTGCCAGTTTTTGTAATTCTACTTCAGTTTCGTTTCCAGTTAACACCGCTACGGAATTTCTGTTTTTGCGGATGATGTTTGGATATTTTCCAAAGTAATACTCAAAATAACGTGCGGTATTGTTGCTTCCGGTGGCAATTACCGCATCAAAATGATTCAACCGTCCTTCTGTAAATTCAATATAATTTTTGAATTCCGGTTCAATGAAGATGAGCTGTTCGGCAAGAAAGGGAAGAAGGGTTTTATCGTTTGAAGAAAGCTTCGCCAAAACCTTATTGCCCGTAACTAAAACAGAAAGAAAGTCGTGAAGACCCACCAGCGGAATGTTTCCTGCCATAACAATTGCAATTGTTTTTTCATCCTTCTGCAAGGCTTTGGAAGATTCAATATTATATTTTGAAATCCATTTCTGAAGGTTTTCTTCGGAAAGTGCTTCGCCCCAACTTTTTAACGCAAACCTTATATTTTCCTGAGTGAACCAGCCGTTTTCAGCTTCGGCTTTTTTCAAAATCTTTTCAAATTCAACTTCATCTTCAACTTTAATTTCACGAAGGAATCTCCCTAAAGTGGTAAAAGCAATAATTCTGTCTTTTATTTGCATGCTTAAGTTTGGAGTTGCCCTTAATAGGTCTTAAATTTGCACAAAGTTAGAAAAAAGAATATCCCATGGCAATTAAAATAACAGATGAATGTATAAACTGCGGTGCTTGCGAACCAGAATGTCCCAACACGGCTATTTATGAAGGTGCGGACGATTGGCGATATGCTGATGGAACGGATTTGAACGGCAAAGTTGTGCTTCCAAACGGAAAACAGGTGGATGCCAATGAAGCACAACAGCCCATAAGTGACGAAATTTATTTTATAGTTGCAGATAAATGTACTGAGTGCAAAGGTTTTCACGACGAGCCACAATGTGCAGCCGTTTGTCCTGTGGATTGTTGCATACCGGATGAGGACCATGTTGAAACGGAGGAAGAATTATTGGCGAAACAGGCGTTTATGCACAAAAAATAATCATTGAGTTTAATGTAATAAAAAAAGCAACCTTTTGGGTTAGTCATGGTCGGAAGATTTTATCTTCCGACTTTTTTTTGTTTTAAGAGCTAGAT
>DAIMFZ010000031.1:0-16555 GCA_036724225.1 Aequorivita sp. | reverse complement strand
TATATTAACAAATCCACACTAAGAACTAACTTACAACAAAAAAAAAATAATTATGACAAAAGAATATTGGATCAACCTTCCGGTAAAAGATGTTAAGCGATCTAAAAAGTTTTTTGCCGGAATCGGGTTTTCCTTCAAAACCGAACAGGAAACCGGCACGATGGTTTCACTATTGGTCGGGAAAGCAACCATGCCAATTATTTTTTTTGAAGAAAAAATGTTCGAAAATGTGGTACAGAACCCAATATCTGACGCATCAAAAGCAACCGAATTAATGATCTCCTTTGATGCAGAAAGCAAAGCAGAGGTAGATGAAATGGCCGAAAATGTGAAGAAAGCCGGAGGAAATGTTTTCAGCAAACCCCAAGTGATTCAGGGTTGGATGTACGGTTTCGCTTTTAGCGATTTGGATGGGCATCGCTGGAATATGCTGTACATGGATATGGAAAAGATAGGGAAGTAATGGAACAGGCAAACCATCAAAAAAAATCGTTACAATTAAATAAATTTTAAAATCCAGAATAAAAGAAATTTATAAAATCGAAAAATCATGAAAACATTAAAATTTGATATCACAATTAATGCTTCCGCCGAAAAAGTGTGGTCCAAGCTATGGAATGACGTTTCGTACCGAAAGTGGAGCGCAGTTTTTTACGAAGGTTCCTATGTTGAAACTGACTGGAAACAAGGCAGCAAAGTAAAATTTATGGCACCTTCGGGGGATGGCATGTTCAGTAAAATTAAAAACATCGAACCCAATAAAAAAATGACCTTTGAACATTTGGGCTCTATAATGGATGGCAAAGAAATTCCATCGGAGTGGGCAGGTGCCATCGAAGAATATATTTTGAATGAAAAAAATGGCAAAACCATTCTTAATGTTTCGGTAGATATTGTTGAAAAATACGAAGATTATTTCCAAAAAACATTTCCGTTGGCACTTCAAAAAATAAAGGAACTTGCTGAAAAAAAGTAATACAAAAACATATGTTACAAGCCACAAATGCATTCAGCAGCTTTTCAGTTAATGATATTGAAAAGACAAAAATATTTTATGAAAAAACCTTGGGCTTAACGATTAAAGAAAATCCGATGGGTCTATTGGAATTGCACTTTCCCAACGGTCAGCGTGTACTTATTTACCCAAAGCCCAACCATGAACCGGCCACGTTTACCGTATTAAATTTCCCCATAGAAAATATCGAGAACGCAGTTGATGAAATTTCAGCGAAAGGAGTGAAATTTTTGCAATATGAAGCCCAAATAAAAACTGACCCAAAAGGAATTTGCCGGAGCGACAAAGGTCCAAACCTTGCTTGGTTCAAAGATCCGGCGGGAAATATTTTAGCTGTTTTGGAGGATTGATTATCTGTTGAATTTATAATATTCAAGATAAGGATGGGGCGTTTTATTGATGGAATGCACAATGGCATCCATGCCCATCACGCTGAAAGTTATTCCATTTCCTCCGAAACCTAAAATGTAATGTTCATTTATTTGGGCATCTGGTTTTCCGAAATACGGTAACCCATCTTTTGTTTCACCAAAAGTCCCAGCCCACGAATAATCAGCAATAAAAGGAATATCAGGGAAACTTTTTAGAAATTTTTTGGTAAGTTCTCTTTCTTTTTTGGGCAGCAAAGCATCCCGGCGAACGGCATTTTTAAAATCGCGATCGCCACCGCCCATCACAATTCGTCCGTCCTCCGTGCTTCTAAAATATAAATAAGGGGAATCGGTATTCCAATAAATATGGTTTCTGAATGCTGGGGGAAGAATTTCAAATGCTTCTGAAGCCAATGCAAAAGTGCTTTTTAAATCTACTATATTTTTCTTTAGGGTTTCAGTGCTTTCATATCCTGTGCAATGCACAACGTGGTCAACTTCTATAGTAAAACCACTTTTTGTTTTAGCAACTGTTTTGTTATTTTTTGTATTTATTTGTTCTATTTGGGTACGATCATAAATTTCCAATCCCTTTTTATTGCAGTATTTTAATAAATCGTTGCTTAATTTATAAACATCCATCACGGCACCAGATTGTGATTCTATTGCAGCATATGCTTTTAATCCAAGATCATTTAATTCAATCTTTGAGAGCCATTTCACTTTAAAACCATGTTCCTTTCTTGCTTCAAATTCATTTTTTAAAAAAGGAATATCTTTTTTTGAGGAAGCGAAATAGATACTCTTTTTGTATTCAAAACCGCAAGTACTTCCTATTTTGGATACAATTTTTTTAATATCCTTAATTGCTTTTTCACAATTTTGATAGCTGGAAACAGCACAGGTCAGTCCAACTTGTTCAATCAATTTGTGAAGCGGGACGTCAATTTCATACTGAAGCATCGCGGTACTCGCGGCAGTGCTGCCGTTGCAAACATCACGGCGGTCCACCATCACTACTTTATGGCCCGCTTCAATAAGTTTATATGCTATCATAGCGCCCGTAATGCCAGCGCCAATAACCAATATTTCTGAAGAAATCGATTTTTGAAGGGAGGGATAACTTTGGGGAAGCGAATTGACTATGAGCCAAAAAGGCTCATTTGAACGTACATCCATAGTTTTTTTATTGAAAGATAACAAATATGTTCTGTTCTATATCTAACGGTACATAATTATTGTTCTAAATATTCTTCCTTTTTAAAAAAACTTAACAAAAATGGTTAAACACTTCTCAATTGTGAAATTTCTAAGATTTCTTTATAATTGATAAAAGTATCTTTATAAAAAAATATAAAACACTATGAAAACTACAATTGAAAATGCAAAAGAGCAAAACCATGAAAAATTGGTAGACAATCTTCAAGTGCTTTTGGAAAAAAACTATGATGCGGAAAAGGGGTTTACCAAAGCGATGAAAGACGCTAAAAATCCACGTTTAAAAACCTTTCTGCAACATCAAGCAGCACAAAGAAGTCGGTTCACAAATGAACTAACTCATGTAATTAAAAATCTAAACGAGGAGCCAAAGAAAAGTGGAAGTTTTACAGGCGACCTTCACAGAACGTGGATAGACATTAAAAGTGCTGTTTCTGGAAACGAGGACGAAGCCGTTTTGGAAGAATGTATTAGAGGCGAGAAAGCAAGTTGGGATGAATATAGTGACAAACTAAAAAAAGAAAATTTCCCTCCCACTATTTCGAGTATCATTCAAAAACAAGCTTCTGAAATTCACAACACATTATCCAAAGTGAAAACTCTGGAAGACCTTGCCGATAGGTAGAAAAAGTATAATGAAGAAGAAAAATGGCAAGAAAAAAGCCCCGCGACCATTGTGGTTTCGGGGCTTTCCGATTTCTTATAAAATTTTATACTTCTATTGGAATACCTACATTTTTAATTGCGGCAAATCCCCCTGCAACATTCACAACATTATGGATTCCGCGACTTTTTAATATTGAAGCTGCAATTACCGAACGATAACCTCCCGCACAATAAAGGTAACACTTATCGCCATCGGGAAAAGCACTGACGTATTGGCTCAAAAAGCCCAACGGAGCGTGCGCGGCGCAGGATATTCGGCCATTGGCATACTCACCATCATTGCGAACGTCAAAAACGGGAATCTTGTTTTCCAATTTATCTTTAAATGTTTCGGCATCTACGGATTCTAAAGTGTCAATTTCCTTTCCTGCTTCCTTCCATGCGTCAATACCTCCAAGTAAATAGCCTAGGGTTCTATCAAAACCAACTCTTGACAATCTTGTAACAGCTTCCTCTTCCCTTCCAGGGGAAACAACTAAAAGGATTTTTTGTTCCACATCGGCCAGCAGAGCACCAACCCACGGTGCAAAACCGCCATCCAATCCAATAAAAATGGACCGTGGAATGTGGCCGTCAATAAATTCAATTTGGTTACGAACATCCAGCACAACGGCATCGGTTTCATTTGCCATTCTTTCAAAAGTTTCTGGGTCGAGCTTTCTAGTTCCTTGGGCAATAACTTCATCAAAAGCGGTATAGCCTTCGCGGTTCATTTTCACATTCATTGGGAAATAAAGCGGCGGAGGTGCCAAACCATCAGTTACTTCTTTTATAAATTCTTCACGGGTCATATCGGCCCGCAATGCGTAGTTCATCTTTTTTTGGTTGCCTAAAGTATCCACGGTTTCCTTCATCATGTTTTTTCCGCAGGCGGAACCGGCGCCATGTGCAGGATAAACAATTACATCATCTGCCAGCGGCATTATTTTATTGCGAAGGCTATCAAACAAAATACCCGCTAAGTCTTCCTGCGTCATTTCATTGGCTTTTTGGGCAAGATCGGGACGCCCCACATCACCCAAAAAAAGTGTGTCACCGCTGAAGATTGCATAATCCTTCCCGTTTTCATCTTTCAATAAATAAGTAGTGCTCTCCATGGTGTGGCCCGGCGTGTGGATTGCGGTAATGGTAACATCGCCCAATTTATAAACCTCATTATCCTTGGCCGATAAGGCATCAAAAGAAGGATTTGCGTGTGGGCCATAAATAATGGATGCCCCGGTTTGTTGTGAAAGAGTTAAATGTCCGCTCACAAAATCGGCGTGAAAATGTGTCTCGAAAATATATTTGATTTTGGCGTTATCGTTCTTTGCGCGTTCCAAATAAGGCTTTGTTTCGCGTAAAGGATCAATAATTGCCACTTCTCCGTTGCTTTCAATGTAATATGCACCTTGTGAAAGACAGCCTGTGTAAATCTGTTCTACCTTCATATTTTATCATTTTTCCACAAATATAAGCATTGCTTGCCTAAAAAAATTTAAACGAAATATTCAAAATGGCATTTTTCACAAAAATTTTTGCATTAAGAATTTCAACTTACTTTATCTTTACCCATTAACCTCAAAAAATTTGAATATGAAAAAAATTGCATTCATACTAATATCGTTTTTGATTGTGGCCTGTTCAACCGAAAACAAACAGGAAGCAGTAGTCCGTGAACTTGCCAAAAAGGATGCCGTTGAAAAATTGCAACTTCCCGAAGGCACAAAATTCAACAATGAAAATGTGGAAGTAACGGAAACCGAAACTGGAGAAGCAGCCATCGGGATAAGTTATTTGGTAAAATTAACCATAAAATCGCAGGATAGTGAAGGCAATGAAATTATAGAAACACATACTATGACTTATAAAAAAACGGGCGAAGGTGGATTGGCACCCGAAGATTACGAACTCATTTCTTTTGAATAATTTTAGCCATCCAACTGTATGAAGATTATACTTTTCTTAATTTTTTCGTCCTTTATTTTCTCCTGCAACGCTACTCAACACAGCAACGGTCCGAAAAAAACAAACGTAGATTACGCTAACACTATAACTGCCCAAGACCTTAAAAAACACCTCTACATTTATGCAGGAGATGAAATGGAAGGCCGGATGACTGGGACGAAAGGCCAGCATATGGCTTCAAATTACATTCGCGATTTTTATGCAAATGAAGGCATTAAGCCAGCTCCCGGAACCAATAATTATTTTCAGGAAATACCCGCTAGCTTTTTTAATGGAAGAAGGGATCCTCAGCCATCCGAAAACGTGGTGGCCTTTATAAAAGGTTCAGAAAAACCAGATGAAATAATAATAATTTCTGCCCATCTGGACCATGTTGGTATGGATGACAATGGAAATGTTTTCAACGGTGCGGATGATGACGGTAGCGGTACAGTTTCAATTTTAGAAATTGCCCAAGCTTTTCAGCAAGCAGTTAAAGGCGGACATCCTCCAAAAAGATCGATTTTATTCCTTCACGTTACAGGCGAAGAAATTGGTCTTTATGGCTCTCGCTATTATACTGAAAATCCCTTGTTTCCTTTACAAAACACCGTGTGCGACCTCAATATAGATATGATTGGTAGAATTGATCCGGACAAAAAAGACAATCCAAATTATATTTATTTAATAGGAAGCAATATGTTAAGCCAAGAATTGCAGGATGTTTCTACTGAAGTGAACAACAAATACACTAAGCTGGAACTGGATTACAAATATGACGATCCGAATGATCCGAACCGTTTTTATTACCGAAGCGACCATTATAACTTCGCAAAAAACAATGTTCCAATTATTTTCTATTTCAACGGGGTTCACGAAGATTACCACAAAATGACAGACACTCCAGATAAAATTGAATACGATTTAATGGCAAAACGTGCCAAATTAATCTTTTTGACTGCTTGGGAAATAGCCAATCGGGAACATAGAATTACAGTGGATAAAAAATAAAAGAAACAAGAATGAAGGGAAACAGGAAACTGGACTGAATCTTCCAATAAAATCCATAAACCCTGAAACCTTGAAACTGAAACGAAAAAATCCTCCCCAAAAGGGAGGATTTTTTTTTCGGGTGGAAGACCGGTTTCGAACCGGCGACCTCTTGAACCACAATCAAGCGCTCTAACCAGCTGAGCTACAACCACCATTTTGCACTACTAAAAGTACAATGCTGTTAAGCGGAGGCAAATATAAACCAATATTTATGGCTATGCAATACATCAAAGTAACATTTTTATCGGTTGGTTTCAGTGAACTATCTATACTGGACCTATATTAAATCAAAAATGGAATTAACGGCAGGATAACGCTCTGTTGTAAAACCTTCACCGTATTCTGTGCCAATAAGTCTTCCCAAATCCTGCGCCCGATAGGTAATACTATCTCTAAAATTGGTTGAAGAAATTGGCGTTTCTGGTTCGTCCGCTTCTCTTTGGTGAAACTGGCTTCTGTATGCAAAAACCGCTTCCAGTTTTTTCTCCATAAAACCTGTTACATCTACCACAAAATCCGGTTCAATGTTTTTCCATTGAATGTAGTGATAAACGTGTTTTGGCCGCCAAGCCTTTTGGTGATTGCTCTCATAAATACTTTCAATCTTCTGCAATCCACTTAAAAAACAGGCGTCGCTGGCAAGTTGGCTGGCCTTTCCATGATCAATATGTCGGTCGTAAATGGCGTTGCAAAGCACAATTTCCGGTTGATATTTTCTGATTATTTTAATTATTTCAAGCTTTGACGCGGCATTATTAACCAAAAATCCATCTGAAAATTCAAGATTGTGCCTAAAGGCCACACCCATAATTTTTGCAGCATCGTCTGCTTCCTTATCGCGAATTTCAGCCGTGCCGCGAGTTCCGAGTTCGCCACGGGTAAGATCTAAAATCCCTACTTTCTTACCATTGTTTATTTCTTTTGCCAAGGTTGCCGAACATCCCAGTTCCACATCGTCAGGATGTGCACCAATAGCGAGTATGTCAATCTTCATAAAACCTGTTTTAAATTTTTTCCATTTTTGAAACCATCTTAAATGCTCCCTCCAAATCGGCAATTATGTCTTCCACTTCTTCAATTCCCACTGAAAAACGAAGCAGCCCATCGCTGATATTTTGCCTTTTCCTTTCTTCGGCAGAAAGCAGTGCGTGCGAAGTTTTTGCAGGCGACAATATAGTAGATTCCACCCCCGCCAAACTCATTGAAGGTTTTATCATATTCAATGCTTTTAAAAAATTGCCCACATTCAAAGATTCATTTATTTCAAAGGAAAGCATTCCCGTGTAACCATTCATTTGCTTTTTTGCAAGTTCGTGTTCCGGATGGCTTTTCAATCCCGGATAATAAACTTTCTCCACCAAAGGGTGCTTCTCCAACCACTTTGCCATTTTTTTTGCGTTCTTGTTTTGCGCCTTTACACGGAGCACCATTGTTTTCATGCTGCGTTCCAAAAGCCAAACGGTGTAATCACTAAGGCTTCCTCCCAGATTTTTAGCGAGATTCCAAATTTGCTTTATGTGTTCTTCAGAAGCTGCAACGGCTCCCGCCAAAATATCACTGTGGCCGCCCATATATTTGGTGGCGCTGTGAATCATAATATCAATCCCAAAATCGGCAGGGGTTTGGTTTACTGGGGAAGCAAACGTATTGTCAATCATTGTTAGAATGCCGTGCTGTTTTGCCAATTTCGAAATCATTTCCAAATCGGTAATCCGCATCAATGGATTGGAAGGGGTTTCCACAAAAATTACTTTAGTGTTCTTCTGAATTTTCTCAGAAAAATCTGCTTCGGAAAAACCTTCAGCAAAGGCGTATTCAATTCCAAATTTATGAAACTCTTCAACCACAAAATTATAGGTGCCACCATACAAAGTCTGCGGAAGCACAACGTGGTCACCTTTATGTAAAAACGCAAGCATAGTGGTGCTTACGGCTGCCATACCACTTCCGAAGATAAGTGCAGATTCACACTTTTCGAGCATTGCAATTTTTTTACAAAGCGCTTCCTGATTTGGGGTGTTGAAATAGCGCGGATAGCGTTTAACGTCCACGTCTTCATACGCATAACTACTGGACATAAACAGTGGTGAAATGGCTCCTTTGAACTGTTTGTCTTCAACTTCACCAACGTGAGTACAAATAGTATTGATTCCTAAATTTTTTGATTTCATTTAAAGCAATTTTCAGTTGGTTAAAGGTATAAATAACTGAGAAGAAAATCCCAAATATCAAAAATCAAATCTCAAATAAATCCCAAATTTGAATTTTGACACTTCCGTTTTGGCATTTAGTTTTTCTATCTTTATAAAAAATTATTGTTGTCAAATTTCCATAATGAAACTACTGCTAACACACATAAAAGAACTGCTCCAAGTCCGCGAAAACTGCCCCGCAAAACTAAGCGGTAAAGACATGAAAAAACTCCCAACGCTTAAAAATGCATGGGTCTTTATAAGTCACGGTATAATTGAAGCCTATGGAACCATGGATAAAATGGGGCCACACCAAGGTTTTAAAACTTTGGATTGCAGTGGAAAAATTGTCCTGCCCGCTTGGTGTGATAGCCATAGCCACATAGTTTATGCAGGAAATCGGGAACAGGAATTTGTAGATAGAATTAACGGACTCAGCTATCAGGAAATCGCCGAAAGAGGTGGCGGAATAGTTAATAGCGCAAAGAAACTACAAGAAACTTCGGAAGAGGCTTTATACCATCAATCGGCCGTTCGTGTGGAAGAAGTGATGCGCCTTGGCACGGGCGCCATTGAAATAAAAAGTGGATACGGGCTTACTACGGAAGCCGAGCTGAAAATGCTCCGTGTTGCCAAAAAACTTTCCGAAGAATATCCCATCACCATTAAAACTACCTTTTTGGGCGCACACGCAATTCCAACGGAATTCAAAAATAATAAAGAAGGTTATTTGGATTTGCTCTGCAACGAAATGCTTCCGAAAGTGGCCGAGGAAAAACTCGCCGAATACATAGATGTTTTCTGTGAGGAAGGCTATTTTTCCGTGGCAGATATGGAACGTATTCTTTCCGAAGGAAAAAAACATAATCTCACTCCTAAAGTTCACGTAAACCAATTTAACTCCATTGGTGGGATTGCAGCAGCGGTAAAACACAATGCATTGAGCGTCGATCATTTGGAAGTTTTGACCGATGCAGATTTGGAAGCATTGAAAAACAGTGAAACCATGCCGGTTGCTCTTCCATCCTGCTCCTATTTTTTAAGCATTCCGTACACCCCGGGAAGAAAAATGATTGATGCGGGCCTACCATTAGCGCTCGCCACAGATTACAACCCTGGTTCCACGCCCAGTGGAAATATGAATTTTGTGGTTTCCACGGCCTGCATAAAAATGCGGCTCACGCCCGAAGAAGCCATAAACGCTGCTACAATCAACGGCGCTTATGCAATGGGTTTAAGCAAAACCCACGGTAGCATTACCAAAGGAAAAGTGGCAAACCTCATTATCACAAAGGAAATTCCTTCTTATGGATATCTGCCCTATGCTTTCGGCAGTGATTTGATAGATACTGTAATTATCAACGGAAAAGAAATTTAATGAGTTCCCTGAAAATTTACTCTAAAAAAGATGTCGATCGTTTTATAAAGACACGCGCTGGGGAAACTAAGTTTGGCGAAAAGGTATGTTTTATTGAAAGCATGGATAATTTAAAAAACCACCCTTCAAAATATGTTTTATTGGGAATTCCTGAAGACATCGGAGTGCGGGCCAATTATGGGAATCCCGGGACTTCAAAGGCTTGGGAAGCCGCGTTAAAAAGCTTTTTAAACATTCAACAAAACGACTTTGCAAAAGCCGAAAATGTGATTTTGTTAGGCGAAATTGATTGTGATTCACAGATGCAACAGGCTGAAAATCTATCGTCAGATGACGGACATTATATTGAAAAACTTGGCGAACTTGTCTCGCAAATAGACCATAAAGTCTCCATTACCGTGAAAACAATTATAGAGTCTGGGAAATTTCCAATAATTATTGGGGGCGGCCACAACAATTGCTATGGAAATTTAAAAGGAACTACTGAAGCTCTGAAAACTCCAGCGAATTGTCTCAACTTTGATGCACATACAGATTTCCGGGCATTGGGCCACCGCCATAGTGGCAACGGATTTTCATATGCTTTTGAAGATGGCTACCTCAACCGTTATTTTATATTCGGGCTTCATCGTAATTATAACCCCAAAATTGTTTTCGATAGACTTGTGAAGCAACAAGACCGTATAAAATTCAGTCTTTTTGAAGATATAGCCATCAATGAAAAATTCTCCTTTTCCGAAGGTATTCAAGAGGCGGAAATGTTTGTATGCAACGTATCATTCGGATTGGAACTGGATCTGGACGCCATCGAGGATATGGGCAGTAGCGCTATGACCCCAGGTGGGTTTTCCATTAATGATGCGCGAAAGTTTATATCGTATTTTTCAAAAAAGGAACATTGCGTTTATTTTCATATTTGTGAAGGCGCGCCACAATTGGGAAATTTTCCTGCCCAGGTAGGAAAAACCATTTCGTTTTTAATTTCAGATGTAATAGCTTAGAATTCAAAAAAAAATCACTAAATAAAAAATTATGCAACAGCAGTTAATAGAATGTGTTCCAAATATCAGTGAAGGCCGTGATGCTGAAAAAATCAAAGCTATTTCCCAAATTGTGGAAACGGTTGAAGGCGTAAAACTTTTGGATGTTGATCCAGGAAAGGCAACCAATAGAACCGTGATCACTTTTGTGGGGGAACCTGAACCCGTGATTGAAGCTGCTTTTAGATTAATAAAAAAAGCTTCGGAACTTATTGATATGTCCAAACACAGTGGTGCTCACCCCCGTTTTGGCGCAACCGATGTATGCCCTTTGGTGCCAATTGCCAACATTACATTGGAAGAAACTGCCAAATACGCCCATAAACTGGGTGAAAGAGTGGGAAAAGAGCTGGGTATTCCAGGATATTTTTATGAAAAGGCCGCGAAAGAGGAAAAACGTAAAAACCTCGCCAACTGCCGTTCGGGAGAATATGAAGGCCTACCTAAAAAATTGGTCGATAAGGATTGGAAACCAGATTTCGGACCGGCTGAATTCAATGATAAAGTTGCAAAAACGGGTGCTACGGCCATTTCGGCTCGGGATTTTTTAATAGCCTACAATGTAAACCTCAACACCACTTCTACGAGAAGGGCAAACGCCATAGCTTTCGATATTCGCGAAGCTGGACGCGTAAAACGGGAAGGAAACCCGATTACTGGAAAAGAGGTTTTGGACAAAAATGGCGAACCAGTTCGAATCCCTGGAAAATTAAAAGCCGTAAAAGGTATTGGTTGGTATATTGAAGAATATGGCATAGCCCAAATTTCGTATAACCTTACCAATATTTCGATTACCTCTATGCACGTGGCCTTTGACGAAACCTGTTTGGAAGCTGAAAAACGTGGTTTACGGGTAACAGGGTCTGAACTCATCGGATTAATTCCCTTGCAAGCAATACTCGATGCCGCAGATTATTTTTTAGTGAAGCAACAACGCTCTTTGGGAATTTCAGAAAGTGAAAAGATAAAAATTGCCATCAAATCATTGGGACTGGACGATTTAAAACCTTTCAATCCACAGGAAAAGATCATAGAATACATGCTTGATAAAGATGAAAAAAAGTTGGTCGATCTTAAATTAAACGATTTTGCCGATGAAACCGCTGGGGAATCACCAGCCCCCGGCGGGGGTTCTATTGCTGCCTATGTTGGCACTTTGGGTGTTGCCTTAGGAACCATGGTCGCTAATCTTTCTGCACATAAAGCGGGTTGGGACGAAAAATGGGAGTTCTTTTCTGATTGGGCAGAAAAAGGACAGGCTTATAAAAACAAATTGTTGTATTTGGTTGATGAAGACACCAACGCCTTCAACAAAATTATTGACGGTTTCAGAATGCCAAAAGGTTCTGAAAAGGAAATAAACGACAGGAAAGCCGCTATTGAAGAAGCAACTAAATACGCAACTCAAATTCCTTTTCAAGTAATGGAAACCGCCTATCAATCTATGGAAGTAATGCAAGCTATGTTAAAAGATGGTTTACAAAACTCTCTGTCTGATGCAGCAGTAGGAATTCTATGCGCCAGAACCGCTGTAATTGGAGCCTATTTCAATGTTCGTATCAATGCCAAGGATATTAAAGACAGAAAATTTGCGGATGATATTATTCAAAAGGCCGAAAAAATTTATAAAGCCGCCATTAAAATCGAACAAGAAACAATTGAATATATAGATGGCAAGATGTAAACTTGAATTCCTTAAAGCATTGTAAAAGTGAAACTTACCATTGTTGTTTATTGATATCTTCAAAGTTTGTTCCTCACTTTTTCAAAAAATTCTAACGCAAGCAAGCTATCTTCATATTTGTGAAGGTTAGCCATCAGCAGGGATTTTCACGAACCAAGTAGGTAAAGCGATTGTGTGTTTGATAAATGATATTTTTTCAAAGTACATTTTTAGATCCAAAAAATAAACTCTCTAAATTTGAATCCTAAAATTATTACATTGGATTGCCTCCCAAAAAATAATTACGATATTTACAATCAATGAATTGCCAGATTCATTCCATTAAATCTATAATACTAAATTTTTATTGATGAAAAACTACAAACTCCCCTTCAACCTACCTGCCATTTTACTAATATTTTCCGCAATTTTTATTTCAAGCTGTAAAAACAATTCCGAAGAAACCGTTGTAGAAAAAGAAACTGGAAAAATGGAATATCCAGCGGAATGGATGTACAACCAACGCGCCTATCCTAACAATTACATCAATAAAGAAGCTTACAAAGAAGCAATACTTCAAACCAAACAAATTCTCGCCAACAGATCGCCAGAGGCGGCTGGAGAATGGACTTTTGTTGGTCCTTTGAACACCGGCGGACGCGTTACGGATGTTGCAATAGCCCCCGACAATGACGATCATTTATATGTGGCAACGGCAACGGGCGGCATTTTCAGAAGTTATGACCGAGGTGCCAACTGGACCCCAATTTTTGATGAAGAAGCCAAACTTTCCATTGGTGATATTGCTATCGCTCCTTCAAATCCTCAAATAATTTATGCAGGTACGGGTGAAGCCAACGGAAGTGCAACGGACGGTGCCTATTTTGGCGATGGAATATACAGAAGCAACAACGCAGGTGATACTTGGACAAACATCGGTTTGCCTGAAAGCAATCACATTGGCCGAATTGTAGTTGACCCCACCAACCCAGACCGAGTTTTTGCTGCAGCAACTGGACAACTCTACGGGAAAAATATTGAACGTGGAATTTACAGAACCACCAACGGCGGTGGAAGCTGGGATAAAGTTCTTTTTGTAACAGATTCCACTGCAGCTATTGATGTTGCAATGAATGTAGCCAACACAAACATTATTTACGCCGCGATGTGGGAGCGCACCCGCAAACCTTGGGAGCGCGATTACGGCGGAGTTACTTCTGCAATCCATCGATCTTTGGATGGCGGAACTACTTGGACACAATTGGGTGTAGCAAATGGTTTGCCCGCTCCAAACGTACAAACCGGGAGAATTGGCATTGCAGTTTCAGAATCTGATCCTTCAACTGTTTATGCTCGTTTCACCACGAATGAAATCACCAATGAATTTAATGGATTGTATAAATCAACCGATAATGGCAACAACTGGACGTTGGTAACTCCAGCGGGCGTATTGAGCGGGATTGATGCTAATTTTGGTTGGTATTTTGGAAATGTGCGGGTGAATCCAACAAATTCTTCGGAAGTTTATATTGTAGGATTTGATATTGCAAAATCCACAAACAGCGGTGCATCTTGGAATACCTTGAACGGAATGCACGTGGATCATCACGCGCTGGATTTTTCTAAAACCAACAGCAATTTTATGTTGTCCGGAAATGATGGTGGAGCCTATATTTCTAACAATGGAGGAAATAGTTGGACGAAGTTTTTAAACCTTCCCATAACTCAATTTTATAACATTGAAGTTGACAAAACCCAACCCCAAAGACTTTATGGCGGAACGCAGGACAATAACACTATTAGAACAATAACTGGCGGCGCAAGCGATTGGAACTCAATTTGGGGTGGCGATGGTTTTCACGTAAATGTGGATCCCGTGGACAACAATTTTATTTATGTGGAATCGCAATACGGAAATTTGGGAAGAAGCACCAATGGCGGATCCAGTTTTAATGATGCAACTAATGGAATAAGTGGGAATGACAGAAATAACTGGAATACTCCAGTGATTATTTCGCCATTTAATCACGAAATGCTGTATTATGGAACGAACAGATTATACACTTCAAACAAAGCAGCAAACTGGTCCGTTATCAGTCCAGATTTGACCGATGGACTTCACCCCAGTGGGTCTTTGGCGTTTGGAACGCTCACCGCAATTGCTTCTTCATATAACAATCTCGATGTGATTTATACGGGAAGCGACGACGGAAACGTAAACGTAACTTTTGATGGCGGCACAACTTGGACGGATGTTAGCTCTGGCTTGCCGGATCAATATATCACTTCTATTGCAATGGTGCCAGGTGATGATATGATTGCTTATGTGGCGGTTTCAGGTTTTAAATATATGGATTATACACCGCACGTTTTTAAAACTACAGACGGTGGACAAAATTGGACGGATATTTCATCAAATTTGCCAAATATTCCTGTAAACGATATAATAACTTATCCTGCGGAAAACATCCTTTTTGTAGCAACTGATTTGAACGTTTGGTACTCAAAAGATGATGGCGCTAGTTGGACGATTTTAGGGAACAACCTTCCATTGACAGTAATTATGGATTTGAAATTTCACGAACCAACGCAAACGCTTTATGCCGGAACCTTCGGAAGAGCGATGCACAAATTTGATGTAAGCGATATTTTAAATGTTAATGGAAATGAATTGACTTCAAATTCAATCAAAATTTATCCAAATCCAGCGACTTCGGAATTTACCATTTCGCAAAATCTTTCTTCGGAAGGAACCGTTCAGCTTTTTGATATTTCGGGAAAAAAGATAAAGGATCTGTTCCATGGAAATTTTGGAACAAACAAGAACATCACAATAAAAACTGACGGTATTGCAGCGGGAATTTATTTAGTGAAGGTGAATAGTGGGAAGCAATCTGTTACGAAGAAATTGATTATCAAAAAATAATGTCTGGTCGAGTCCTTCGGCTACGCTCAAGATAAACTACTGTTTTTCACAAACCACGCCCCAAATTGGCAAGGTATTTTTAGCCGTGTTTATCATTACATGTTCTTCGTCAATTACTTTAAAATCTGACACACTGGAATACTGTTTGTCAAAAATTGCGGCAAGTGAAAATTTGGGGTTTTTAAAATATAATGTCTTCCATTCTCCATCCGATTTGTAAGTTCCTTTTTCGGAAATTTTCACAGACTTCTCGTCTGTGTCGGGCTGCGGAATACTTTTAAAATCGAATTTGAACATATTGTTTTCATAAAGTTCCAACGATATGGAAGCAACGCCATTTCCCAAACTTTTATATAAAACCGAGTTGGTTTTTTTCAAAACCACTTCTTTGGAATCCTTTGAAGAATTTATTGCGGATTTCTTACTTCCGCAGGAAGCAAATGTTATCAGCAAACCAAGTATCACTATATTTTTCCACATAACTTATCGTATCAATTTTTTGTATTTAATTCGTTTCGGCATCAAATCGCCACCCAAACGTTTCTTTTTGTTCTCCTCATATTCGCTGAAACCGCCTTCAAAATAATACACTTCACTATTGCCTTCAAAAGAAAGGATGTGAGTACAAACTCTGTCCAAAAACCAACGGTCGTGGCTGATTATCACAGCGCAACCTGCAAAATTTTCTAAACCTTCTTCCAAGGCGCGAAGTGTGTTTACGTCCAAATCGTTGGTTGGCTCATCCAGTAAAAGTACGTTTCCTTCTTCTTTTAAAGTCATCGCCAGATGCAATCTGTTTCGTTCCCCACCGGAAAGCATGGATACTTTTTTGTTCTGCTCGCTTCCGCTGAAATTGAAACGGCTCAAATAGGCACGCGAGTTCACTTGCCTTCCGCTCATTAAAATCAATTCCTGGCTATCGCTGAAATTTTCCCATATGGTTTTCTCTGGGTTTATGTTTGAATGGGCTTGATCAACATAGGCAATCTTCGCGGTTTCGCCCACTTCAAAAGTGCCTTTATCAGGTGCTTCCTCACCCATAATCATTTTGAAAATGGTGGTTTTTCCAGCGCCGTTTGGCCCAATAATTCCCACAATTCCCGCTTG
>DAIMFZ010000030.1:0-16618 GCA_036724225.1 Aequorivita sp. | reverse complement strand
CAATGTGCCCATCTCATCCTTTGGAGCCATAAAACTCAAATTGGCAGAAATGGCAACCAATGCCTATATTGGCGAAAGTGCCACCTATCGTGCTGGAAAAAATATTGAGGACAGAATTGCCCTTCGCATTACCAACGGCAATAGCCACCAAAAAGCCGAACTGAAAGGCGTTGAGGAATATGCCATTGAATGTTCCATTTTAAAAGTTGCAGTTTCTGAAGATATTCAGAACTGTGCCGACGAAGGAATCCAAATTTATGGCGGAATGGGTTACAGTGCAGAAACACCTATGGAATCTGCCTGGCGCGATGCCCGTATTGCCCGTATTTACGAAGGTACCAACGAAATAAACCGAATGTTGGCCGTTGGAATGTTGGTAAAAAAAGCGATGAAAGGCCACATAGATCTTTTAAATCCAGCACAAGCTGTGGCTTCAGAATTGATGGGAATCCCTTCCTTTGAAACGCCGGATTTCTCCGAATTGCTTTCAGAAGAAAAAGCGATGCTTGCCAAACTTAAAAAAGTATTCTTAATGGTTGCTGGAAGCGCCGTCCAAAAATACGGTACTGAACTTGAAGAACATCAGCAAACCTTATTGGCTGCTGCCGATATCCTTATTGAAATCTATATGGCGGAAAGTGGAATTTTGAGAACTGAGAAGAACGCAAAACGTTTCGGCGAAGATTCCCAAAAAGAACAGATTGCAATGTCGCAATTATACCTTTACCACGCTGTTGACATTATTACAGTAAAAGCAAAAGAAGCAATTCTTTCCTTTTCCGAAGGCGATGAACAACGCGCGATGTTGATGGGACTGAAACGTTTCACCAAATATCAAAATATGCCGAATATTGGCGAATTGAGAAGAACGATTGCCGATAAAGTAATTGCTTCGAATAATTATCCATTCTAATATCCTGCAAGGTTTTTGAAACCTTGTAGGTTATAGATAGACCAATATTAGACCTAACAGGTTTTGAAAACCTGTTAGGTCTTTTTTTATATAATTAATTCTTATCTTTAAATTCTTACTATCTTTTTAAAGTCTATGAAAAAAATCCTACTTCTAATTATTTGTCTTCTATGCTTTGCTTTTTCGTTCAGCGATAATTCAGGGTTAAAAATTTTAATTCTCAATAGGCTGCATGAATACACCTCAGAAAAATATCCTGAAAAAATTTACATTCAAACCGACAAACCTTACTATGCTGCTGGAGAAGATATTTGGTTCAACGCCTATCTCGTCAATGGTGTTACCCACACAAAAAGTGCAAAAAGTAAGGTTATTTTCGTTGAGCTAATAAACGAAAAAGACGAAGTAATCAGTGAACGTAAGCTGTATACAGAATCCGTAAGTGTCAATGGAGATTTTAAGTTGTCTCCTCACCTCCCGGAAGGCACTTATCTTTTGCGTGCATATACCAATTATATGCGGAATCAACCAAGGGAATATTTTTTTAAGAAGGAAATATATATTTTCGACCTCAATTCAGAAATTACTGATGGCAATGGCAAAAAGGATTCCGAAATAGCTGAAAACTCTATGTTGCCTGATATTGGTTTTTATCCTGAAGGCGGTTATTTAATTGAGGGAGTCAATAATAAAGTTGCTGTAAAAATTAAAGATGCTGAATTATCAGCCACCCCAGTAGTAGGAATTATTGAAGACACAGAAGGAAATAAAATTACTGATTTTAAGACTTTAGAGTTTGGTCTCGGATCGTTTTATTTAAAACCTGAACCGGGTAAAGAATATCGTGCGGTTATAAGTAATGGCAATGAAAACATTCTCTATTCGCTGCCAATTCCACTTTCCGAAGGATATGTATTGAATACTTCCACAACTGATAAAGAAGTAATAATAAACGTTTCAACAAACAAAAAGGAAGGATTGAAGAATGTACTAATCATAGGTCAACAAAGAGGGTTGCCTGCTTTTGATTATACACAAGAAGAACAGGTAAACACAATGTTGATAAAAGTTCCCACGTCAGATTTGATTGAAGGTGTTTTGGATATTGTGATTTTCAATGAATCCGAAAAACCTGTGGCAGAGCGATTGGTCTATATTAAAAAGAAAGAAAAAATTTCAGCTACAGTTAAAAAAACTAATGGCATAAATACCAGTATCCGCGATCGCGTAAATATGGAAATCGAAATAAGAGATAATAACGGGAAGCTTGTTCCTGGAACATTTTCAATGTCAATAACTGATGCCGAATTGATCAAACCAAACAATAATGCCGAAAATATTAAAACCTATTTGTTGTTGAATTCTGATTTAAGAGGCAAAATTAAATCACCTAATTATTTTTTCACAGCCGGCGACACTGTAAAAAAGAATCAACAATTAGATTTAATAATGCTCACCCACGGATGGAGCCGATTTATTTGGCAGGAATTTCTTCAGAATAGTGTAAAGCAGGAATTTAAACCCGAAGATGGCATTTATATAAGTGGCAATACAATAAATGCAAAATCGCCTTTTCAAAATAAATTCAGCGAAACCAAACTCACTTTCAGAAAAAAAGGCTTTTATCAAGAAACTGATAACACTAATGATATCGGCCGCTTTTCTTATGGCCCCTTTGTATTTAGTGATACCATAGATGTGTTTTTGCAAGCTGGATCTGATCTCAAGTCAGAAAAACCAAATTATAGCGATACCAATATCAAATTGGATCCACCTCCACAACGACCAGGTATCATTCCCGATAGAATAATCAATCCATTCAATCAAAATCTGGAAGTTGCAAATGTTGAGTCCTATAGAAAAAAAACAAGAAATAACTTATACAGAGATTTTGAATTTGATAAAGATAGAGAGCAATTAGAAGAAGTCCAAATTAAGGGAAAAGTAAAAACAAAGGAAGAAATTGCAGAAATTAAAAGAGAAAAAAGAACACGCTCCTTCTCACCATCGCATCGTATTGTTGTAGATGATATGGGGCAGCAGGGCGCAGGTAATTTTTTAGAGCTCATTGAAAACATTCCCGGTATTCGGGTGGGTAGGTTATGGGATCCCGATAATCCCGGAACTTCGCAAGATCTACTAGTAACCTTAAGAGGTCTAGAGCCATCTTATTATGTAGACAATATAGAAGTTGATTTGCCCTATGCAAAGTCCATTCATCAAGCAGATATAGATTTTATCGACATAATGAATACGGGCCACTCCTCTGCAGGATACGGTTTAAAGGCCCAAGGTATTATTGCAATATACACAAAACAAGGTTCGGGAAATAAAAGGAACGTTACTGATAAAAAACTGGGCTCAATCAACTTTAAATTAGAAGGTTTTTACGCCGCGAGAGAATTTTATGCTCCAGATTATTCTCTAGTAGATAGAAACAGAAGCCGCGAAGACAAACGCACAACCCTTTATTGGAAACCGAATATAATTAGCAATGGATATAAAAATGCAGAAGTTACTTTTTACACGAGTGATGAAAAGGACCGTTTTCAAATAAAAATCGAAGGAATTACCAACACCGGAATCCCTTTCTATGCAACATCCATTCTTGAAGTTGAATAATTAATTTTAATACCATTTAACCATTCAGCAATATTTCATCTTATCCTCAAGGTTAGAAAAATTCAAACACTGAATACTGCTTACTGATTACTGCGTACTGAACACTGAACACTAAAATTTATGGCGCAGAGTTTGCTATTTTTGAAGAAAAATTAATTTGCAATGAAAAAGCTCCTTTTCCTTTTTATCATCCTCACAAACCTTTTAACATTCGCTCAAGAAAACACCGAAGTCTATGTATTTGATATTGCCCCTTCCTATGAAGGTTTGGAATTATTGAACGGACGTAATATTTCAAATAATGAAGGCTATGACAATCAACCATCCTTCATTTCAAATGAAACGCTCGTCTTCGCTGGAAACAATGACGGGCAGACGGATATTTCAGAATATAATCTAACCTCAAAACTTCAAAAATGGGTCAATCAGAAAACTGATGGCGGCGAATTTTCCCCGCAAAAATTTCCTTCGAATGATGATTTGGCAGCTGTTAGATTGGACAAAGACGGATTGCAGCGATTGTATCGTTACAATTCAGAAAAAGGAAAATCTTCAGAAATAATTAAAGATTTGCAAGTTGCATACTTCGCTTTTTACAACGACCAAAAAATACTCGCCACGGTTTTGGATGGCGATTCTATGGATTTGGTGCTGATTGATTTACCTTCAAAAAGCGCAGACACCCTGTTTTACAAAGCAGGAAGATCACTTCAAAAAGTTCCAAAAATCGCTTCAATGAGCTATTCATTGGTAAACGAAGAAGGTAATTTAGACCTCTACCTGCTGGACATGAATTCCTATGAAAGTTTCTTTGTTTGCGAATTGCCCATCGGCATTCAGGACTACGTTTGGATCAACGACACACAGATTCTAGTTGGCAGCGGCAACAAACTCTATATGTACGACACTCTGGGCGAACCTGAATGGAACAGAGTGGCTTCCCTTGAAGAGTATGGAATCAAAAATATATCGCGAATGGCGATAAGTCCCGACGGAAAAAAGTTAGCCGTGGTTGGAGAAAATTAGGAAACTTATTTAGTGAAATTGCAATCGCAAACCTAACAGGTTTTGAAAACCTGTTAGGTTTTTTGTTAGCGTATAGGTACTTGACTTTCTTTTTGGTATTTTTAAAAAAAATCTGTCCGCAATGAAAAAACTTCTTCTAACTCTTGCACTAAGCATTTCTTTTTGCGCATTTTCCCAGACCGATCAAAAAATATACGATATCATCAATTCCGTTTCTTCGGAAAGGATAAAGGCTGATGTAACTACTTTGGCCAATTTCGGCACCCGCAACACTTTTAGCGATACCATCAGCAACACTCGCGGAATTGGCGCAGCGCGAAGATGGATTAAAAGTGAATTTGAAACTATTTCAAAAAACTGCAACAATTGCCTAAACGTTTTTTACCAAAAAGATTTGGTAAAAGCCGAAGGAAATGACCGGATACCTAACGACACTTGGATCGTGAATGTGGCGGCGGTGCAAAAAGGCACTAAATACCCCAACCGTTATATCATTATGAGTGGCGACATAGATTCCCGAAATAGCGATGGCAGTGATTTCACAAAGGACGCTCCCGGCGCCAACGACAACGCCAGCGGAATGGCAGGAACCATTGAAGCGGCACGGGTTCTTTCAAAATATAAATTTGAAAACAGCATTATTTATTTGGGCTTGAGCGGTGAAGAACAAGGTTTGTTCGGCGGAAAAGGTTTTGCCGAATACGCAAAAAAGAACGGCTGGGAAATCATCGGCGTTTTCAATAATGATATGATTGGCAACATAAAAGGTCTTGACGGCGTAATCAGCAATCGCGATTTTAGGATTTTCAGCGAGCCAGTTCCGCCAACCGAAACTGAAAAGGAGCGTCAAATGAGACGTTTTTACGGTGGCGAGGTTGACGGAATTTCGCGCCAGCTTGCCCGTTACGTTTTTAAAACTACTCAGACTTATATGCCAGAAATGAATCCGATGATGGTTTATAGGCTGGACCGTTTTGGTCGCGGTGGCCACCATCGCCCCTTCAATGATTTGGGCTGGGCCGGAATTAGAATAATGGAATCACACGAAGATTACAACCATCAACACCAAGATTTAAGAACGGAAAACGGCATTGAATACGGCGACAAACTGGAATTTGTAAATTTCGGTTATGCCGCGAAACTCACAGCGGTAAACGCCATAAATTTGGCAAGCATTGCCTCCGCCCCACCCGAACCAAAAAACGTGGCCATTGGCGGTGTTGTGGAAGCTTCCGCAAAATTGAAATGGGAAAAAGTTGATGGCGCAGTTGGCTATAAAATTTATTGGCGCGACACCACTTCGCCCACTTGGGACCACAGTCGTTACGTTGGCGATGTTTCGGAGTTTACCTTGGAGGGAATTGTAATAGATAATTCATTTTTTGGAGTAGCTTCGGTGGGGAAAAATGGATTTGAGAGTGTGGTTGTTTTTCCGAATTCGGTGTTTAGATAAGAAATCACAAAAAATAAAAATCACAAATCACAAAAGATATAAGGAAATTCATTTATGGAAAAACCTTATGATTTGGAAATTAGAACATACTTGTTTGCAAAATCTGTTCGAAAGTTAGTTTATTCATTTCAGAAAAGTATTGCAAATGTTGAAGATGGGAAACAACTAATTAGATCTTCAGGGTCTGTAGCCGCTAACTATATTGAATCAAATGAACATGTGAGTGATAAGGATTTTGATTTCAGAATTAAAATATGCAGGAAGGAAGCAAAAGAATCGCTTCTTTGGTTAAAATTATTGCAAAATGATTTTAATAACCAATATGCTGTAAATTTGGTTGAATTAATTAATGAGGCCGATGAACTAAGAAAGATTTTTTCTGCAATTGTTGAAAAAAGAAAATCGAGATAAAGTAATATGAAATTTTGTGATTTGTGATTTGTGATTTAAAAAAAGTATTATGTTGAAAAAAGTATTATTTATTTCATTCTGTATTTTCTCAGTTAATTCAATTTTCTCCCAACAGGAATTCACCCGCGCCGATACCCTTCGCGGCAGCATAACGCTAGAAAGAGCTTGGTTTGATGTTACTTATTACGACTTGAAAGTTGCGGTAATTCCTTCCAAAAAAACCATTGAAGGAAGCAATACAATTTCCTATAAAGTTTTAGAGCCGAATGAAGTAATGCAGATTGACCTACAAGCCCCAATGAAAATTGATAAAATCCTTCAGGACGGAAAGGAAATTTCATATACTTCCGAAGGAAACGCACATTTTTTAAAACTTCAAAAGAAACAACAAAAAGGAAAGGAAGAAAAACTGACCATCCATTTCTCTGGAAAACCAAACGTTGCCCGCCGCCCGCCGTGGGACGGTGGTTTCACTTGGGCCAAGGACAGCAACGGCAAGGATTTTATTGCCACTTCCAACGAAGGCATTGGTTCCAGTGTTTGGTGGCCTTTGAAGGACCATCCTTCGGACGAGCCCGATAATGGCGTCACCATTTCGGTTACAGCGCCCAAAGATTTGATGGACGTAAGCAACGGAAGATTGAAGGAAGTAATTGAAAACGAAAACACAAAAACCTGGGTGTGGCAAGTGGTAAACCCCATAAATGCTTACGGTGTGGACATCAATATTGGCGATTATGTGCATTGGAGCGAAAAGTATAAAGGCGAAAAAGGAATGTTGGATCTGGATTATTATGTGCTCCGTGAAAATGAAGCAAAGGCCAAGGAACAATTCAAACAAGTGCCCAAGATGATGGAAGCTTTTGAGCATTGGTTTGGCCCCTACCCTTTTTATGAAGATGGTTACAAGCTGGTGGAAGCGCCCTATTTGGGAATGGAACACCAAAGCAGCGTAACCTACGGCAACAAGTTTGAAAACGGGTATTTGGGTCGCGACCTTTCAGAAACTGGCTGGGGACTGAAGTTTGATTTTATAATCATTCACGAAAGTGGCCACGAGTGGTTTGCCAATAGCATCACCAATAAAGATGTGGCTGATATGTGGATTCACGAGGGATTTACCAATTATTCTGAAAACCTGTATTTGGATTATTTCTTCGGAAAAAAGGCTTCTTCGGAATATGTTATAGGTACCCGAAAAAAGATTATGAACCAAAGTCCAATTATCGGGCAGTACAACGTTGACAATTCCGGAAGTAGTGATATGTATTACAAAGGTGGAAACCTGCTTCACAATATTCGCCAACTCATTGACGATGACGAAAAATGGCGACAGATTCTTCGTGGTTTGAATCAAGAATTTTACCACCAAACCGTTAGCACCAAACAGATCGAAGATTACATCAGCCAAAAAAGCGGACTGGATCTCACTGCATTTTTTGATCAATATCTTCGAACCACCATGGTTCCAAAAGTGGAATATTCCATCAACAGTAATATCTTAAAATTTAGATATACTGATATTGTTAAAAACTTTGATATGCCTATAAATGTCGTTTTCAACGGAAAAGAAGAATGGATTCGCCCTACTTCGGAATGGAAAACCAAAGAATTTCCATCTGCCATTGAAACGATGGAAATCAAAAAGGATTTTTATGTGAATTCTGAAAAAATTACTGAATAAATAATCTGTAAGAATTTCTGCGGCCATCTTCCCGCTTATCGAAGCATTTTCAATTTTGACCTTGAATGCCGAAAAGTGAATTCTCGTCACCGATGCTCCTTTTGAAGATGCGCTTGAGATAACTACTAAAAGTATACTGATAACTAATGGAATAGCCAATTTTTTAAAAGAAAATACTTATCCGTTTTAATCCTGAATTCTTCTTTTTAGAAAAACAACTTACAGATTTTAAGTTTTTTGTTTTTTCTTCTTTGCAGCCGGAAACAAAACATTGTTCAAAATAAGCCGATAGCCCGGCGAATTTGGATGAAGCGCCAATTCAGTCTTGGCATCTCCTACTCTGTGTTGATAATCTTCAGGATCGTGGCCGCCATAAAAAGTGAAAAAACCTTTTCCCTTTATTCCGTGAATGTAGCGCGCTTCTCCATTGCTCTTGTTTTCGCCCAAAATCAGGACATTCGCTTTAATTTCGTCGGGGTCAAATGCTGTGGTCTGCCCCATAAAACCTTTTACCAAAGCAGTGTGGTTTTGGCAAAGCATCGTCGGAATCGGATCCCACTTGGCAGAGAAGTCCATTAAGGTGAAATAGTCGGTTTCCTTTGAAACCCTCCGTTTATCAGTCATATCGATACTCGAAAACTCATAGACCATCGGGCTTCGTTCCAAAATAAAATCTTTAAAGGCGAAGGTTTTGCTGTAATCAATTTTACTTTGATAGCCAGGTTCGCTTGGGTCGCCGTCAAACATGGGCTCGCAAATATCCACACCTTCGGCGGAGAGGGCGATGTCAAAACTGTCAGTCGCGCTGCACATTGCGAACATAAACCCACCGCCAATTACGTAATCGCGTATTTTTTTTGCAACGTCAAGCTTCTCTTCGGAAACTTTATTGTAGCCCAACTTTGTGGCAAGCGCCTCGGAGTTTTTCTTTTCTTCTATATACCACGGCGCAGAGCGATAGGCGCGGTAAAATTTTCCGTATTGTCCCGTGAAATCTTCGTGATGCAAATGCAGCCAATCGTAAAGTATTAACTGGTCGCCCAGCACTTCTTCGTCATAGATTACAGTATATGGAATTTCAGCATACGTTAAAACCATCGTCACGGCATCGTCCCACGGAAGGTTTCCTTTCGGGGAATAGACCGCAATTTTAGGAGCTTTTTCAAGTACAACGGCATCCATATTTACAGACGGGCTGCTTATGTCGGTGAGGATTTGTTCGGTTTTACTATCGGAAATCACTTCAAAAGAAACCCCGCGAATCTGACATTCCTTTTGTATTTCGGGGGAATCTGGCATTAAAAAAGAACCGCCGCGATAGTTGAGTAGCCACTTTACTTTTTGTTGCTTTTCCAAAACCCAATACGTAATACCGTAAGCTTTTAAATGTTCCTTTTGAGAATCGGCATCCATGGGAATTAGGATATATGAAGCGGAAGCTTTTATCGAAAAAAGTAAAAGGAATAGGATTAAAATAAAACGTGTCATTGTGCGAAGATAACGACAATTATTAAGGCAGAGTATTTACATTTTATTAAAAAGGCACATCATTATCCTCTTCCACAGAAAAATCATTGTTCATCGAACTTCCGAAGGCTTCATTGGGCGAAGGTAGATTCTTTGTTTTAAAAGTGTCGTCGTTTGCGGCATCGTTCATTCGGGAATGGATTTCCGTTGGCATATCGTAATCGGCTAGGCTTTCAAACTTCCCGAGATGACCGATAAATTTCAAACGTATTTCATCCAAACCTCCGTTTCGGTGTTTTGCAACAATGAATTCTGCCTGTCCAGCGGTTGGGGTGTGTTCCTCATCATCCCACTCGTCAATTTTGTAATATTCGGGACGGTAAATAAAGGAAACAATATCGGCATCCTGTTCAATAGCCCCAGATTCACGCAGATCGGAAAGCAGCGGGCGTTTACTGCCACCACGGGTCTCCACGGCTCGTGAGAGCTGTGAAAGTGCAATAACGGGAATGTTCAATTCCTTCGCCAACGCTTTTAGGTTTCTGGAAATGGTGGAGATTTCCTGCTCGCGGTTCCCTCCTTTTTGGCTTCCACCTGCGGTCATCAACTGTAAATAATCCACAATGATGAGTTTAATGCCGTGTTGGGACGAAAGTCTTCGAGCTTTTGCTCGTAAATCAAAAATGGATAGCGACGGACTATCATCAATAAAAAGCGGTGCTTTTTCCAGCCCTTTTACTTTTACGTTAAGCTGCTCCCACTCGTGTTTTTCAAGGTTTCCGGTTCGGAGTTTTTCTGAACTCAAAAGTGTTTCCGAAGAAATCAAACGCGTGATAAGCTGCACGGACGACATTTCCAAAGAGAAAAAAGCTACTGGAATATTGTGTTCCACGGCTATGTTCCGCGCCATGGAAAGCGTCAAAGCAGTTTTACCCATACCTGGACGGGCGGCAATAATAATCAAATCACTGGGCTGCCAACCGGAAGTGAGTTTGTCAACCTTTGCAAAACCGGAAGGAATTCCGGAAAGTCCTTCTTTGTTCGCTATTTCCTCAATTCGTTTCTTGGCTTGGATTACGAGATTTTGCGCCGTTTCGGAAGATCGTTTTATGTTTCCTTGTGTTACTTCGTATAATTTTGCTTCGGCATTGTCTAAAAGGTCAAAAACGTCGGTACTTTCATTATAGGAATCCTCGATTATTTCGTTTGAAATTTTTATCAAACTTCGTTGAATATATTTCTGAAGAACAATACGCGCATGAAACTCAATATGTGCCGATGAAGACACTTTTTGGGTCAATTGTATCAAATAAAACTCGCCTCCCGCCATTTCCAATTTCCCCTGTTTCTTAAGTCGGGCAGAAACGGTTAATAAGTCCACCGGTTGGCTGTCTTCAAACAAATCGTGAATGGCTTCAAAGATGTATTGGTGAGCTTGTTTGTAAAAAACTTCGGGATGTAGGATATCTATTACTTCATCAACCCCTTTTTTGTCAATCATCAAAGCTCCAAGCACAACTTCCTCTAAATCAATAGCTTGTGGCGGTATTTTGCCTTTTTCAAGCGATATGACTTGCGGGGAGCGCGGTGAAAAACTGGTTTGAGGTTTGATTTTTTCCATTAGGCGAATGTAAAGAAAATGTTAAGAGCAAGTATTGGTTTTTTCTCTTTCGATATTAACCACTAATAAACAATTGAACTGTTGATAAGTTAGAAATATTGTTGATAACCCAAGAAAAAATCCGAGGTGGAAGCCTCGGATTTACGCAATGTTAAGCTATGGTTCGTTTTAACTTTTGAACTCACCCATTTCCAAATATTTTTCCATTCTCTTTTTTACCAATTCGGTTGGGGATAACATTTTTAGAGCATCATATGTCTTCACAATTGCAGCCGCAACGGTTGTAAAGGTTTTCTCACGATTGCTGTGTGCCCCGCCCAGAGGTTCTTTAACAATTTCATCAATAAGTTTTAGATTTTTCATATCTGTTGCGGTAAGTTTAAGTGCTTCGGCTGCTTGCTCCTTAAATTCCCAGCTTCGCCATAAAATGGAAGAACAGCTTTCGGGTGAGATTACCGAGTACCAAGTGTTTTCGAGCATCAGTACTTTATCACCAACGCCTATTCCCAAGGCACCACCACTTGCACCTTCGCCAATAATTATTACAATAATCGGCACTTTTAGCCGTGTCATTTCCAAAATGTTTCGGGCAATGGCCTCTCCCTGCCCTCTTTCTTCGGCTTCCAAACCTGGAAATGCCCCTGGCGTATCTACAAAACAAACCACAGGCACGTTAAATTTTTCTGCAGATTTCATCAATCGCAATGCCTTTCTGTAACCTTCGGGGTTTGCCATCCCGAAGTTTCTGAATTGCCGCGTTTTTGTATTGTATCCTTTTTGCTGGCCGACAAACATATAGCTTTGTTCGCCAATTTTTCCAAGGCCGCCTACCATTGCTTTGTCATCTTTAAAACCTCTATCGCCGTGTATTTCCAAAAAAGAATCCCCGCAAATTGCATTAATGTAATCCATGGTGTAAGGGCGATCCGGATGGCGGGAAAGTTGCACGCGCTGCCATGGGGTAAGGTTTTTATATATTTCCTTTTTGGCATCGTTCAGTTTCTTCTCAATCTGTTTGCAGGTATTGGAGACATCCACATCGCTCTCTTGGCCAATAAGGCAAGCCTTTTCGTATTGTTCCTGCAGTTCTTTTATAGGGAGTTCAAAGTCAAGATATTCCATAATGCGTTCCTTCGTTTTGTAAAGGTTGGTGTACAAAGATAAAATTTTGTTTTAGGTGTTGGACAATCTTCTCCGTTTTCTTTCCTGCGTTATTTTGATGATTCCGTTTGTTATTACGGTAATCAGGATTATAACGGCACCATAATAAAATTGTGAGCTCATGTTTTCAGAATCGCCCAAAACGATGAGCGCCAAAATGATTCCGTAAACAGGCTCCATATTTATGGTGAGCATTACTGTATAAGGGCTTATCCATTTCATTACGTGTATGGATGCTATAAAAGCATAAGCCGTGCAGGCCGATGCCAAAATCAATAAATAGATCCAATCGTGGGCGGAAACCGTGAAAAATTCTGTGGTGAATTTCCCCGAAAAAGCCAAATAAATACTTATTCCAATTACGCCAAACAGCAATTCATAAAAGGAAATGACAGATGCTTTGTTTTTCAAAACAAATTTCCCATTGATTACTGAGAAAAGGGCGCTTAAAAATGCCGAACATAGTGCCAAAACAATTCCCAAAGTATTGGAAGAATCCACATTAAAAATGATGTAAAGTCCCGCCACAACTATAAGCCCGAACAAAACTTCATAGATTATGATTTTTCTTCCGTAAATAAGCGGTTCTAATATAGAAGCAAAAAAAGCTCCCGTTGAAAGCACGGCAAGTGTTACTGAAACATTCGATGCTTTTATCGCTCCAAAAAAAGTTAGCCAATGCAGTGCGATAATAATTCCCGCCATGGCAAAACCTGCCAAAGTTTTCAATGAAAATTTCAGTTTTTCTTTCCTGAATTTCAAAAAAACGAAAATAATCAGGGTTGCCAAAAGCATCCGGTACCATACCAGAGGAATGGCTTCCAATGAAATCAAAGCGCCCAAAACGGCCGTGAAACCCCAAATAAAAACTATAAAATGAAGATGGAGATAATTTAGGAGTTTATCGTTTCGCATTTCTTAAAAGATAGATTGCCAAAATTCCAAACACAATATTGGGTAGCCAAGTTGCTATAAATGGCGAAAAATCACTTTGCTCTGCCATAGTCCCAAAAATTTTATCGAAGAAAATAAAGACCATACCTATGCTGATGCCGATAGCGAGGTTTACACCCATTCCGCCACGCCGTTTTACTGAGGAAACCGCCACGGCAATAATAGTTAAAATATAAGCCGAAACAGGCAAACTCCAACGTTTGTAACGCACCACTTCATATCTGTTAATATTGGCTGAACCACGCGCCTTTTCCTTTTTTATGAAGTCGTTGAGCTCCGTAAAACTCAGTGTTTCCGCAATATAGGTTACGGGCGTTAAATCTTCCAACGAAAAAGAAAAAACCGTGTCCAATTTGTGTTGGCTTTCCAAAATATCGTCTGTTTCCCCTATTTTCCGTTTGTGGTAATTAAAGAGTGTATAGGTGCTGTCCTTATCATTAAACTTGATCTGACCTGCCGAAATTTTATAGGTCATTTTGTTGCCTTCGAAATGTTCCAAAGTGAAGTTGCTGCCTATTTTTTCGTTCACATTAAAATAACTCACATAAATATAATCGTTGTCATTTATCTGTGTGTAAACGTTGCTTTGCTCCCGGTCCTGTTTTCCTGTTTTTAAATATTCATACGCAAATTCATTGAAGCCTTTGCTCGCTTTTGGCGCCAAATACATACTGAAAACCAATGCTGCAATACAAACAATGGTCGCCCCTATAATATAAGGACGAAGAAACCGATAATAGGAAACACCACTACTCAAAAAGGCGATAACTTCGGTATTGTTGGCCAATTTTGATGTAAACCATATAACTGAAAGAAAGAGGAACAACGGAAACAGCAGGTTCGCAAAATAGATAGTGAAGTTATAAAGATAGATCATCACCTCCGTAAATGGCACTTCGTTATCAAGGATTTTATCTATCTTTTCGGCGAGGTGAACGGTTATCCCAATAGGTATAAAAAGCAATAGCAGGAGCGAAAAAGTGCCCAAATATTTACGAAGTATGTATCTGTCCAGTATGCTGAGCATCGTTACAATCTTTGATCCAGTTTTTTGACCATGCCGTTTTTCCATACGGCAAAAGTACCCGCTAAGATATGTTTTCTGGCCTCACGAACCAACCACAAATAGAAACCGAGGTTGTGGATAGTGGCTATTTGCCTTCCCAACATTTCGTTTACCGTAAACAAATGCCTTAGATACGCCTTGTTATAATCCCTATCTACCCATGTAATTCCCATTGGGTCTATTACAGAAAGATCGGCCTCCCACTTTTTGTTTTTGATGTTTATAATTCCTTCGGAAGTGAAAAGCATTCCGTTCCTTCCGTTTCGGGTGGGCATAACACAATCAAACATATCAATTCCCAGTGCAATGTTTTCCAAAATATTCACTGGAGTTCCCACGCCCATTAAATATCGCGGTTTTTCCTTTGGAAGAATTTCTGTAACAATGGCTGTCATTTCATACATTTCATCCGCAGGTTCGCCAACCGAAAGTCCGCCAATGGCATTGCCTTCCGCCCCAACCGAGGCAATGTATTCCGCAGATTGTTTTCGAAGATCTTTATAGGTACTTCCTTGAACGATCGGGAAAAAGCTTTGTCCGTAATTGTACTTCAAAGGCGTTTTTTCCAGATGTTTAATGCAACGGTCCAACCAGCGGTGCGTCATGTGCATCGACCGTTTTGCGTAATTGTATTCACACGGATAGGGAGTACATTCGTCAAAGGCCATAATGATGTCCGCACCAATGGATCGTTGTATTTCCATTACGTTTTCGGGTGTGAAAACGTGGTAACTGCCGTCAATATGGCTTTTGAACTTTACACCTTCCTCTTTAATTTTTCGGTTTGCCGAAAGTGAATACACTTGATACCCACCACTATCAGTCAAAATATTGCGATCCCAATTAATAAATTTATGAAGTCCTCCCGCTTTTTCAAGAACTGGTGTTTGTGGCCTTAAATATAAATGATAGGTATTGCCAAGAATAACATCTGGATTTATGTCTTCCTTCAATTCGCGTTGGTGCACACCTTTAACCGTCCCTACCGTGCCAACCGGCATAAATATCGGTGTTTCAATTACCCCGTGATCTGTAGTTATGGTCCCCGCGCGGGCATTGCTTTGTAAATCTGTAGCTTCTAACTTAAAGTGCATGCAGCATTTTTTATTGAGGTGGCAAAGGTAATTTTATTAATTCAGAATTATGAATTATGAATTATGAATATTGCCTTCGCGGTAGAGAAACCCTGATATTCTGAATTTATAATTCGCAATTGAAATACATGTTAACAAAACTCTGAAATCGTTAATAAAAGCATACGTTTCGATTTTGAGCCACTTAACGAATACGTTACTTTTGACACTGAAAATTAAAACACATTATGGCAGATTACAAAGCACTTGAGGATTTGGTAATTCAGGTAAGAAGGGATATTTTAAGGCAGGTCCACAAAGTAAATTCAGGACATCCGGGAGGTTCATTGGGCTGTACCGAGTTTTTTGTTGCACTTTATAATGAATTGATGGAGCGAAATGAAAACTTCACCATGGACGGCATAGACGAAGACCTTTTCTTTCTTTCAAATGGGCATATATCCCCAGTTTTTTACAGTGTTTTGGCAAGGGCAGGATATTTCCCGGTGGAAGAATTGAACACCTTCCGTCTTTTGAATTCCCGCTTGCAAGGCCATCCAACAACTCATGAAGGTTTGCCGGGCATACGTATTGCTTCTGGTTCATTGGGACAGGGAATTTCAGTTTCCATTGGTGCGGCACTTGCTAAAAAACTTAACAAAGACAAACATTTAATCTATACACTTTGTGGCGATGGCGAATTGCAGGAAGGCCAAAATTGGGAAGCAATTATGTATGCCGCTGGAAACAAGGTTGACAATTTGATTGTTACCATAGATTTGAATGGCCAGCAGATAGATGGCGCTACAAAAAATGTACTTCCTTTAGGAAATTTGAAAGCCAAGTTTGAAGCTTTTGGTTGGGATGTGATGGATATTGAAAAAGGAAATGATCTGAAAGCTATTATAGCGGGAATGAAGAAGGCAAAAGAAAAAACCGGAAACGGGAAACCTGTTTGTGTTTTGCTGCACACTGTAATGGGGAACGGTGTTGATTTTATGATGCACACTCACGATTGGCACGGCAAAGCTCCAAATGACCAACAATTGAAGAACGCACTTTCACAAAACCCAGTGACTTTGGGTGATTATTAAGCCCCCTAACCCCCAAAGGGGGAATTAAAAACTCTAAATGAAACTAAAAATTTAAATACAACCCGTTATAAGC
>DAIMFZ010000029.1:0-16729 GCA_036724225.1 Aequorivita sp. | reverse complement strand
GGAGCACTTCATTCTTTCCGAATTTTTTATATAAATCCTTAACTTTTATCATGGTTAATTGTCTTCATTTTTGGGTTTTCGTCCAACAAATTATCGGGTGTGAAAACTGGGGAAACTTTTTCTGAAAAATCAATAATGTCTATAAAAAGACTTCGCAATAAAATAATGGTTTCCGGTGTGCGGTTCACGATGTACGAAAACAGTTTTACCGGGCGATACGGTACGTCGCCAATACCATTTTTGTCCAAATCATAACCTGTATAATTGCTCCAAAAATTATGGTTGAATTTGTTGTCGTTCAGGTTGCTGTTGTATGAAACATCGAAGGAATTGTAAAGAAAATTGTTGTTTTCAAAATTATTGGTATAGCAGGCTCCACGCACCTTTATTGCCCAACCGTTACTGATAAAATCATTGTTTTTATAATCTATGCGGTTACTTCCTTCAATATTGATCCCCACCGTATTTTCCTGAAAAACATTATTGGTAATTTTGGCATCGGTTATCTCTTTCAGCAAAAGCCCGAATGCGGCTGTGCCCCAGTTTTTCTTAAAAATATTGTGGTTCATATCTACAAATTTCGAAAACATAACGGCCACTCCTGCCCCATTGTTTTCAAAGGTGTTGTATTCATAAATGTCGTTGTTGCTGAACATAAAATGCAAGCCGTAGCGCAGATTATTTTTACTTTTGTTATGGCTTATAATTATATTGTCTGAAAATTCCAAGTAAATTCCGTCGCGGACTTTTTGTACTGTGTTTCCGCGAACCTCGATGCCTTTGCAATACCAAAGCTGGATACCGTTGCCGGAGTTGTATTCGTTTACGGCATCGCCTTTTATTTTGTTGTTCAGAACTTTTCCGTTGTTGGATTTTTCGAGATAAATTCCGAAGAAAAGTTTTTCCAATTCTAAATTCTGAATTAAAAAACCATCTTTCTTAATTACACGAACGGCTGCATAATCTGCAGTGTAACTGGTACCGACATTTATTATTTTGAAACCGTCCACGGTAACATTGTCTGAAACAATTTTGATGATTTCGCCTCTATCTTCACCATCAATTGTTGGAAGGTTTTCACCCAAAAGAATGATGCTTTTGTCAATGATGATGTTTACTTCCTTGTAAATTCCTTTTTTAACCAAAACCGTATCGCCTTCAACGGCAAGATTTATTCCCTCTTGAATGGTTTTTGCGGTGCAGCTATTGCAAACCGTTATGGTTTTGGCAAAACTGTTTGCTGTTGCGAAGAGCAAAAAGAAAAAAGTAATTATGTGAAGTGATTTTTTCAAAATTGAAGCAAAATTAGACAATACAAAGCCATTGATAACAGCAATGATTTAAAAAAGTTTGAAGATACTGAATTTAGAGTGAATGACGGGTTGGAATTTTTGAAACCAAAAATTAAAAAAAAAGGCATCGGCAAGTTCTTCTTAAAAATCAGTTTCCTGAAATTTTGCCGATACCATAATTTTCAAATAACATTATTGTTTTAAGTGTTTTTGGATTTCTTCCCAAGAGAACAGTTCCCCTGTGAATTTTTCTTGTACTTTTTGAGCTGCCTTTACATTTTCAAAAGCGGAAAGATTTGCGCCCATTGGGCTAGAAATCTGATTGCTTATAAGATATGATGAAGATGTGGCGTCCATTAACTGTCCCGGTTGATTGAAATCTGCAACCAAATAAAGGGCAATTTTGGTGTCTTTCAATTCATCCTGTAACGAATGGACCATACACTCAATGGCATCAAATTTATAAGCTTTTCCTTTTGTTGTAGCAACCTGTGATGCGTGTTGACGATCCACAATGGTCATATTGCAAAAATGGCAAGCATCGGTACCGTATTCTATTTGCTGTGGGCTTACGTTGCACGAAATCAGCAAGGCAGTTATTATACCCAAAAAAATAAATTGTTTCATTACGCAGTAACTGTTTTTAAAGAAGGTTTTTTTTCTGCTTTCACCTTTATATATTCTTTCTTTCCAACAAAAAACGCTACAATGGTAAGCATCATACCAGCAAACATCATATATGCGCCAGTTGAGGGCCAAGAATCCACATCAAAATTCAGCATTTTTTCATAGCCGATCAGCGGTGGTTTGTAGGTCATTGGGGTTCCGTCTGGATTAAGCAATTTCATAATAGCTTTTGGGTTCAAATCTGTTCCGTATTCCATGAGCCAGGAGTTGAAGTCATACATTCCCATAATACCGAGCACGGACATCACGAGAAACCATCCGATAAACCATTTATAGCTCACTTTTCCGAAGAAACCAAGCAAGCCTATAATCACTCCAATAGCTACCATTATTCCGATTACCATTGGAAACATTTTAAATTCCCACATATCTTTTGGTTCCGGGATTGTTTTCATGCCGATATAATGGTTCAATCCATCAATGTTCTGTATGTCAAATTCCTGTACGCCCTTTATTCCTTCAATATATATATCCATTCCCAACGGGTCTGGATATTGGGGAGCTCCCAACATAATATTCCACAAGGGAAATTTAAAAAGTCCCAACAACAGCAAGGAGCCAATGATCATTATTATTCCTGCTTTTTTCATTTTAATTAAATTTTATAGCTTAAACCTCAGTGTGTGGTTGGTTAAGTTTAAGAATGCGTGCGGATATTTTTTACTATTGTTTTTTTTATCAGAAATCCAGCCGGATTTCTATTTTTTTAAAAGACGGGGGAAATCAACAACCCCCGTCTTTTTATTGAAAATACTATCAATCACTAAGCTAGTATTTCCACAACTAAAAACTTCTTTTTAATCTTCGCCCAAAGACCATTTAAGTTCTGTTCCAGAACCTGCTGGGCTCACGCGAACGTAGCCTTGCATTTCTTGGTGCAAAGCGGAGCAGAAATCTGGGCAATAAAACGGCCAAACGCCTGGTTGTTTTGGGTACCAAACAAAGGTTTCGGTCTGTCCTGGCATAATCAACAACTCGGAAGTGTTGGCGCCAATCATACTGATACCGTGTGGCACATCATAGTCCTGTTCGTGGTTAGTAACGTGGAAGAAAACTTTATCGCCCACTTTTACACCTTCAATGTTGTCTGGGTTAAAGTGGCTTCGAATCATCGTCATATAGATATGAACTTCGTTTCCTTTGCGCTCTACCCTTGCATCGCCATCAGTAAGTGTGGCATATGGGTGTTTGTTTTCTGACAGTTTGAATATCTGTCTTGAGTTTTTGGCAATAATATCGGCAGGCATAGCAGCAGCATAGTGTGGCTCCCCAATAGTAGGGAAGTCTAACAATAGCTCCATCTTGTCACCACTAATATCATACAACTGTGCAGATTGGGTTACCTCTGGCCCTGTTGGCAAGTAGCGGTCTTTAGTAATCTTGTTCAAAGCAACAAAATACTTACCGAAGGGTTTGCGTGAGTTTCCTCCGGGAATCATACCGTGACCTACAGAATAATAGGTAGGTTGACGATCCACAACTTCCCAGGTTCCAAGTTTCCATTTAACTACTTCGGAAGAGATAAAGAAGGTTGTATAAGCATATCCTTTACCATCAAACTCGGTGTGCAATGGACCTAAGCCCGGTTGTTTCACGATACCTGCAAGTACATCCTCAAATTTTAAGATTGGAATACCATAGGCTTCACCGTCAAATTTTTTGTTTTCGATAGCAGCAAGCATTTTTGTAAACGAATGCACTGTTAAGTCGGCAGATAGTTTTCCGTTACCTACAATGTATTCTCCTGATGGGTCAACGTCACAACCGTGTGGTGATTTTGGAGTTGGTAGGAAAAACACAGCTCCAGGAACATCCAATGGATTTACGGTAAGCACTTCCTTCAACATTGTTGAAGTAGCTGAATGGGTTTCATCATTATACACGTTGTGTGCATAATTGGCAGGAACTTTTGTTCCTCCGCCATTGTTCACATATTCTTCTATTTTTTTCCAGTTTACGGCTGCAATAAAATCTTTATCGTTTTGTGAAGCGTTCACTTCCAATAAAGTGTTGGCTTCTTCCGTGTTATAAGTAGTAAAGAAGAACCAACCGTGCGATTTGTCGCGTCCAGGGTGTGAAAGGTCATAGTCAAAACCAGGCATCATCAATTGGAATTTGATGGACATACTTCCAGACGTAGGATCAACGGTGATGAATGATAACGCCCCTTTAAAGTTACCTTTATAATCCTTAATAGGCATATCACGCTGTGGCACAGGTACTGAGAAACGGGTTCCCGCCACTACATATTCCGTATTTTCAGTAACAAAAGATGAACTGTGGTTACCTGCACTATTTGGTATTTCGAGAATCTCAGCAGTTTCAAAAGTGGTTAGGTCAATACGTGCGATACGCGGTGTGTTGTTTTCATTTATAAAAACCCAACGTCCATCCAATTCACCATTGGTCTGTGAAATGTCTGGGTGATGAGCATCTCCCCAAGGCACAAAGCCATAGGAAGTTTCCAACATAGCTTTACTTTCTTCATTGTACCCATAAGCTTTTTCAGGATCTTGTGAAAATACAGGAATTACTTTAAACAAACGTCCTGAAGGCAAACCGTACACGGAAAGTTGCCCACTAAATCCACCGGACAAGAAAGCATAGAATTCATCGTGATCACCGGGAGCTACGTACACTTTTTCAGCGGCATTAGTGGCCAAACCACCTTTCCCCTTATTTCCTCTTTTGTTTCCACCATTGTTACAACTCACCAAACTGGCAACCATAAACAGGGAAAGTAAAATATTAATTGTCTTTTTCATTTTTCTATTATTTATATTATTTAATTGATTAGTTTGCTGGTAATATAACTTTGTCAACAACATGCACTATTCCGTTTCCAGCAGGAATACTGGCTAGGATTTTGGCACCACCTACATAAACATCATCTCCTTTAACTTCAACGGTGACACTTTCGCCACCTGCTTGGCCCAGTTTTTTGAATTTTTTCAAAAATTCCTTTGAATAATTACCTGGAGTAACATGGTTTTTCAGAATATAAGCCAGCTTTTCTTTGTTCTCAGGTTTCAATAGCTCTTCAACAGTACCAGCTGGCAAGGCTGCAAAAGCTTCATTGGTAGGTGCAAAAACCATTAAAGGCCCTGCATTTACCAGTGAGTTTTCTAGGCCTGCTGCCTGAACTGCTGCAACAAGTGTAGTGTGGTCTGGAGAACCGATTGCTATTTGAAGCACATTCGGTTTAGATTCGTCATTTTCAATAAATGCCTGTCCCTGTCTTTCAGGAGCGGCATCTTTTGCTGCGGAACTTTCAGTGGCATTTCCGTTACCGTCAGTAGTTGTTTGGTTTTTACAGGCTAAAAACACGAGTAAAGAAGCTGAAACAAATAGCAATTTGAATGTTGTTTTCATTTTTGGTTTTGGTTTTTAAAACCTTGCAGGGCCTAAACCCTGCAAGGGGGCTTGGTTGTTTAAGTGTATATTAAAGTGTTCTAAAATATTCTAAAACTTGTCTGGCCTCTTCCTCCGTCAGGTTTTGATTCGCCATTGGAGAACCATTGAACTCTATAAGAAGTGCTTTTGCTAGTGGATCTTTTTTAATCATATCCTCTGGATCCAAAATCATGTTCATAATCCATTCTGGGGTACGTCTAAGTAAAATATCTTTCGGTGCTGGCCCAATAAATTTTTTGTCGGGCTTGTGGCAAGCCATACATTTTGTTTTGTAAACTTCCATTCCTTTGGCAGCCATCGCCTGGTCAATTTCAGTTGGAAGCACTAAATTTTTAATTGGGCCAACTCCTTTGTTGACTAAATCAATAGTTTCTGAGGGTTTGGTAGTTGTTTCTGCTACCTCTGTGGGTGTTTCGGTAACAGCTGGCTTTTGACCAATTTGAATACCATCATTTTTCTTTTCTTCTTTTCCGCCACAGCTTATCAAGGTTATGATTGCTAATGCAGCTAGTGATTTAATTAAGTTTTTCATTTGTTTAAAATATTTATTTCTAAGGAAAACTATAATGCCCTGTTTGAGCTTTCCTTGTTGATTTATAATTTGTTAGCGGGCGTTTAATAATTGTTAAAATAATTTACAGGACAAAAATAGATTTCAGAAGAGAGGTATACTATGATTTTTGTCATATCTGGGAGATTATTATCTTTTACTTTTTATAAATTAAAATATTTTCGATATTCATCTAACTATCACAGCTTAAAATTGGTTACATTTTGCCAATTGATTTATGATGAAGATCATTTTTGAAATCCTTATTAAAATTTACCTTTAAAAAAATCGAAAGCTTATGAAAAACATACTCTTACCTACAGATTTTTCAGATAACTCGAAGAATGCAATTCGGTTCGCGATGAAGTTTTTTGAAGGCGAAACTTGCACATTTCATATCCTAAATACACAAAAACCATCCAGCTACTTAACAGCGGACGTGCGTACAAGTTCACTTGGAACTTCAGTTTACGAAGGTATTTTAGCCGAAAACAAAAAGGAGCTTGAAAAAATGATTGCTTTTTGTGAATCAATTTCCACAAAAGAAGATTTCACCTTCGTTCCGAAAATTGATTTCGCCAATATTGTTGATGCCGTGAACCAAACGATCGCTAAAAATGACATTGAGTTAATAATTATGGGAACCAATGGCACAACAGGTGCGGCCGAAGTTATCTTTGGAAGCAATACTTTAAATGTAGTACGAAACGCAAACTGTCCAGTAATTGCCATTCCACAAGGGTATCTTTTTGAAAAAATCCTGTCTGTATTGCTCTCCGTGAACTATCAATATGATGTTATGGACAAAGCTCTAGAAATTCTTTTGAAAATAGTAAGGAAACACAAAGCATCCTTAAAAATTCTCGAGGTAGAAGAAGATAAGATTGAAATTATGCCTCAAAAAATTGATTTTAAAGAGCATTTTAAAGACATAACTTTCGAGCGATACTGCATTAAAAACCTTCCCTATCCAATGGCTATAAATGCTTTTGAACAGTTAATACCCATCCAGCTTCACGCAATGTTTTTGGAGCGTAAGAGTTTTTTGGACCGCTTCATTTTTGGATCTGATATTTCAAGAATTAGTTACACTACACTTGCACCTCTTTTGGTTCTTCAATAATGAGTGTATAGAAAAATTATTCTACAATTAAAAGTTTGTTTTTCTTAAGCGTTCGCACCAATATTTTCACATAATCGCGAATAGTGGTGGCAGCTCCCGGAGGGTCCACAATGTCTATCTTTCCGCGCCAAATTAGATCTCGATCTTTCCCGGGACAGAGACAATACAGCGATGTTTCGGTATTGTAAACTGGATAATCCTCATTCTGTGCGCTACCAAAATTAGTCCTGTTTTCGTAATAATAATCACTGAAAGACTCAAAGGATCGGGTAATATTTCTGTAAGATTGGCCAAGAGTAACCTTACTTTCCTGTCCTGTTACTTTAGAGAAAAGAACTGCATCAAACCCTGCTTTCAAAAGTTCCTGTTCAATATTTCCCAGATTTTCTTCAGACTGATTGTTGTCAACCACACCGCTTTCAAAGAAATCAACGCTTTTCACTGCTATAACATTTTCGGCTTCCAATGCTTGCACTAAGCTGTATTCAAATTGGCGCTGCAAATTTTCGTCCGGCGTTAAGCCCACTACCAATATTTTATTAGCTTGAAAATTCGGACTTTGCGTATTTATGTACTCATCCACCAAACGGCTGGAGGAACAACTTGAAAACAAAACCGTGGAAATTAACAAAGTAAATAGTCTATTCATAGAATAAATATTAGTCAGGGATATTACTAAATGTAGCCATATGTAAATATACGCTTCTCTTTCTCAAATTCCTGTGATTACGATATATGAAATAGAGTTTAATTGTTTCAAATATGTTGGTTATTATTCAAAATTTATTCAAATTATCCTGGAGTAAAGATAAATTATCTATCTTTGTTAACCAAATGGTTAAACCATAAAGTTGAAAAATGGCAAAGACAAATAAAAATCAGGACACAGAAGGGCAGATATTGGAAGCAGCCAAAAACGTATTCCAAAAGAAAGGAATGGATGGCGCCCGTATGCAGGAAATTGCTGATGAAGCCGGTATTAACAAAGCAATGCTGCACTACTACTACCGCAGCAAACAACAGCTTTTTGAAGCGGTTTTTAGTAATGCCTTTTCACTTTTGGCACCGCAACTCAACAAAATTTTGAATGACGATTCCTCCATTGAAGAAAAGGTGAAAAACTTCACAAGTAATTATATTTCGTTCATATCAAAACATCCCTATTTACCCAATTTCATCCTCCAGGAATTAAACCGAAATCCAAAGTTTTTCGAAAAAATTCAACAAAATTCGGCCTTTCCCACGCTTGAAAAATTCAAAAGTCAGGTTGCAACAGATGTGGAAAAAGGAATTTTGGAACCCATCGACGGCGAACAGCTATTTATAAATATTATATCGCTGAATATTTTTCCTTTTGTGGCTACTCCTTTAATAAAAGGATTTTTGAAAATTGACGATAAAGGTTTTAAACAATTGATGGAGCAACGCAAAACTGCGGTTTCGGAATTCATAATCAATTCAATTAAAAAGTAGAAAATGAAACATCCATTATTAATTTTTAAACACACAGCGGAATGACTAATTGGATGTTCCATATGTCCTTTAAAAAACAAATATTATAGACAGATGAAAAGATTTTTATTTGTACTTCTCGCTTTTACTCCCCTATTTGCTTCAGCGCAGCAAATATTGACTTTGGACGAATGCTACATTCTTGCCGAAAAAAACTATCCGTTGGCAAAACAAACCGCTTTATTAAAAGAAAAAACAAACTCTGAAATTAAGATTTTGGAAAAGGAAAAACTTCCAAAACTTGATTTGAATGCGCAGGCAACTTACCAATCCGATGTTATTCAATTTCCGTTACAAATTCCCAATTCAAATATTGAACCGCCCAACAAAGACCAATATCGCGCCACGCTGGACGCGAACCAACTGATTTATAACGGCGGAAACATCGCTGCAAACACAAGGTTGAAAACTGCAGAACTTTCAGCAAAACAGCAACAAATAACCGTGAATCTGTATACTTTGAAAAGTCGCGTAAACCAAAGCTATTTCAGTATTTTACTTTTTCAGGAACAGGAAAAACTGTTGCTTTCAAAAATGGAGCAGCTTCAGGCTCGTTTGAAAGAAGTGGCCACTGGCGTAAAATACGGCGCGCTCCTCCCCGCTTCGCAGCAAATGTTGCAGGCTGAAATCTTTAAACTTGAACAACAATTATCACAAAACAAGTTTGACAAAAAAAAGGCATTGGACAACCTTTCACTGCTGCTTTCACAAAATTTAGAAAGCGCTTCAATTTTAGAAAAACCTGAAATTTTGGTTACACTTATTTCCATTTCGGAACGTCCGGAGCTGAAACTTTTTGAATTGCAGCGAAACCAATTGGAAACTTCAAAAGAGGTTATTTCAACAAACAATTATCCAAAGATTTTAGGATTTGCCCAAGCAGGTTATGGCAATCCAGGGCTTAATATGCTGGACAATTCATTTCAGGATTTCTATATGGTTGGGTTGAAATTGAACTGGAATATTTTAGATTGGGGGAAGACGAAAGAGCAAAAACAAGCCGTCGATATTTCAAAAGAAATAGTTTCCACCGAAAAAGAAACATTTTTGTTAAACAATAAAATTCAACTTAAAGATACCGAAAGCGATGTAGGGAAATATGAAGAAATGCTGAAAAAAGATGCTGAGATCATTGAATTGCGCGAGCAAGTTTTGCAGGCTACAACTTCACAATTACAGAACGGCGCCATTACTTCTTCGGAATATATCACGGAACTCAACAATCTATACGAAGCAAAAATAGACCAGCAATTACACGAAATTCAATTGGCGCTCGTAAAAGCAAATTATAAAGTAATTAAAGGAGAATAAAAAGATGACCACGAATTCACGAATATTATATAGTTTTTATGCGCAAATCTGCTGGCAGGTTTAAAAAAAATAGATAACTAACCTACGAAACACCCAAAAATTATTCGTGAATTCGTGGTAAAAATAAGACACAATGAAAAAACCATATATTTTCATAACCGCATTCCTTTTAGGAACGCTACTCTCTTGCTCCAACGGTGAAAACGCCAATGGTTATGGTAATTTTGAAGCTACTGAAATCACAGTTTCTTCAGAAGCAAACGGAAAACTTGAATTTTTGAATTTGGAAGAAGGACTTGTTTTGGAAAAAGGAGCAATCGTCGGACTTGTAGATACCGTTCAGCCATATTTAAACAAACAACAACTGCTTGCTTCAAAGGAAACAGTTGCATCCAAATCGGGTGGCGTTTGGTCGCAGGTGAGTGTTTTGAACCAACAATTGCAAACTGCCAAAACGGAACAACAACGGATTCAAAATATGTTTACCGAAAACGCTGCCACCCAACGCCAATTGGACCAAGCCAATAGCCAAGTGAATGTTCTGAAAAAACAAATTGAAAATGTGGAAACCCAAAATTCCCCAATCGTAAACGAGGTAAAATCCATTGATGCAAAAGTGGCGCAAATAGAGGAACAGATTGCAAAAAGCAAAATCACAAACCCTATAAAGGGAACTGTTTTGACCAAATATGCCGAGCCGGGCGAAATTGTTTCTTTCGGAAAACCGCTGTATAAAATAGCCGATTTGGAAGAAATGACTCTTCGGGTTTACGTAAGTGAAACGCAACTTCCCAATATTAAAATTGGCCAAAAAGTAACCGTAAAAATCGATTCCGGAGAAGAGATGAAAGATTATAACGGCACCATAAGTTGGATTTCATCTTCGGCTGAATTCACACCGAAAATAATTCAAACTAAGGAAGAACGGGTGAATCTTGTTTACGCAGTGAAAATTACAGTGAAAAACGACGGAAGTTTAAAGATTGGAATGCCTGCGGAAATGTGGATTTCTGAGTAGGTAGTTGGTAGTGGGTAGTGGGTAGAAAAAAATAAATAATATGGAAAAAGTTGAATTTATACTTTATGTCTCCGACCAAATACGGAGCACAGAATTTTATGAAAAACTGCTCAAAATAAGTCCGAGTTTAAACGTGCCGGGAATGACGGAATTCAACCTATCGGAAACCGTTAAACTTGGGTTGATGCCCGAGAGTGGTATTGCGAATATTCTTTGCCCTGCAATGCCGCATCCCAAAATTGCCAATGGCATCCCACGCTGCGAATTGTATTTAAATGTAACGAATCCAGCCGATTATTTAGAACGTGGCAATCAGTTGGGCGGAAAGAATGTTAGTAAACTGCAAGCACGCGATTGGGGCGACACCGTGGGCTATATTGCCGATTTGGACGGTCACGTAATAGCTTTCGCCGAAAAAACAATAAACTCTAAACTATAAACATTTACATTATGAAAAAAGTAATCTTAACAACAGCAATTCTTTCAGCATTTTTATTAGGCTGTAACGAAACAAAACACAAACAAGACAACACCGAAACGGTTGAAACCACCGAAGGAGTTCACGAACACGAAATGGATGAAATGGCCACCGAAATGCATTCAATGAACAACGATTGGGTAAACGAAATAAAACTCGACAACGGCAGCAAATGGGAAGCCAACGTGGAAACCAACGAAGGCGTTAACAAAATGCTCAACATTGTTAAATCCAGCGAAACCAAAACTGTGGAAGACTACCACAATTTGTCAACAAAACTAAACGAGGTGAAAAACTTTGTTGTTAAGGAATGCACAATGAAAGGTGCATCTCATGATAATCTACACGTTTTTCTGCACCCGCTTATCGAGAAAATTGAGGCTTTAGGGAAAGTTTCAACTACAGCTGAAGGTGCTGAAATTACTGCCAGCATCAAAGAAAATCTTGATGGGTATTCCAATTATTTTCAATAGATAACAAATAAGGAAGTAATGGGCATTTCCCTGCGCAATATCAGCAAATCCTATAAAAAGGTCAAAGCAGTTCAGGACATTTCGTTTGATGTGAATCCGGGCGAACTCTTTGGCCTCATCGGGCCCGATGGCGCAGGGAAAACCACCATTTTCAGAATTCTAACCACGTTGTTAATTCCTGATGAGGGATCCGCAACTGTGGCGGGAATGGACGTGGAAAAGGATTATAAAGCCATTCGAAATTCGGTGGGATATATGCCTGGGCGGTTTTCACTTTATCAAGATTTGACGGTGGAAGAAAACCTGACGTTTTTCGCCACTATTTTCGGAACTACGATTGAAGAGAATTACGATTTGATAGAAGATATTTACGTGCAAATTGAACCTTTTAAAGATCGACGTGCAGGAAAACTATCGGGCGGGATGAAGCAAAAGCTCGCCCTTTGTTGTGCGTTGATTCATAAACCAAAAGTGCTTTTCTTGGACGAACCCACCACGGGAGTTGATCCAGTTTCGCGAAAGGAATTTTGGGAAATGCTGAAACGCTTGCAGAAAAAAGGAATCACCATCTTAGTCTCAACCCCATATATGGACGAGGCTGCTTTATGCGATAGGATTGCCCTGATTCAGGATGGCGAGATATTGGAAATTGACACACCGGAAGCTATTGTAAACAAATTCCCGAAAACCATTTACAATGTGGGCGCGAATAATATGTACAAATTGATTCGAGCACTACAGAGCTACGAGCACTTGTACAGCGTATTTCCATTTGGAGAATTTGTGCATTACACAGATAAAAGGGATTCGTTTGAAATAGCCAATTTAAAATCCTATTTGGAAAATGCCGGCTTAACAGATATCCACATTGAAATCACGCAAGCCAATATAGAGGACGCGTTTATGGAATTAGCGAAATAATGAAAGAGGAAAATGTAATTGAAGCCGATCAATTGACCAAAACTTTTGGAGATTTCACAGCTGTAAATGCAATTAGTTTTGAAGTCAAAAAAGGTGAGATTTTTGGTTTTTTGGGTGCGAACGGGGCTGGAAAAACAACAGCGATGAAAATGCTGATAGGTATTTCCAAACCCTCATCAGGCACAGCTAAAGTTGCAGGGTTTGATGTGTATACCCAAACTGAATCCATCAAAAGAAACATTGGCTATATGAGCCAGAAGTTTGCGCTTTACGACGATTTAACCGTAAAAGAAAACATCACTTTCTTTGGGGGAATCTATGGATTGTCGAGGGCAAAAATCAAGGAGAAAAGAGAGCAATTGGTTTCCGAATTGGGCTTGGAAAACATCAGTAATAAATTGGTTGGCTCTTTGCCTTTGGGATGGAAACAAAAACTGTCGTTTTCGGTTTCACTTTTACACGAACCAAAGATTGTTTTCTTGGACGAACCCACGGGAGGTGTTGATCCCATTACGCGAAGACAGTTTTGGGAAATGATCTATAAAGCCGCCGACCAAGGCACCACAATTTTTGTGACCACCCATTATATGGACGAAGCCGAATACTGCGACCGCGTTTCCATAATGGTGGAAGGTAAAATTGAAGCTTTGGAAACCCCGAAAAAATTAAAAGAACAATTTAAGGTTGACTCGATGAATGATGTGTTCTTGAAGCTCGCTAGAAATATAGAATAAGTTTAAAAAATCCCTTTGTCATTTCGAGCGCAGTCGAGAACTTTAAAATTCAGGATTGTCAATTAGGTCTCGACTGCGCTCGACTAGACAGTAGAAGTTTATTTTTAAAATAGTTGATTAAATAAAAATGAAACGATTTATAGGTTTTATAAAAAAGGAATTCTACCATATCTTTCGGGATAGGCGGTCGCTGTTTATACTTTTCGGTATGCCCATCGCCCAGATATTGCTTTTTGGGTTTGCTATTACCAATGAAATCAACAATGTTGATATCGCCATTTTGGATCATTCAAAAGATGCAACCACAAAAGAAATAATCAATAAGATTTCTGCTTCAAAATACTTCACAATAAATCAAATGATCGCTCGGGAAGCGGATATTGAAACCGCTTTCAAAAAAGGAAAAATAAAAGCCGTATTGAATTTTGAAAAAGATTTCAGCAAGAATTTAATCAAATATCAGAAAGCTACCATTCAAATAATAACTGACGCTACTGACCCAAATACCGCTAATTCAATAACCAATTACATTAATGCAATACTTCAAAATTATCAGCAAGATAAAAATAAAGATATTGTCCTAGAATATCAAATAATCCCACAAACACGAATGGTTTATAACCCGGAACTTAAAAGCGTGTTTATGTTTGTTCCCGGCGTTATGACGATTATTTTAATGCTGGTTTCGGCAATGATGACTTCAATTTCCATCACTCGTGAAAAGGAATTGGGCACAATGGAAATCCTGCTGGTTTCCCCCTTAAAACCCTTTCAAGTAATTATAGGGAAAGTGGTTCCGTATATTTTCTTATCTGTTATAAATGCAGCGGTAATAGTTCTTTTGAGTATTTTCATATTTAAAATGCCGGTTCAGGGAAGTCTGTTTTTATTGGGTGCTGAAAGTGTTTTGTTTATAATAACTTCCTTGGCATTGGGAATTTTAATTTCAACCATCGCAGAAACTCAACAGGCCGCGATGATGATTTCGTTGATGGGGTTGATGCTTCCCGTAATATTACTTTCCGGATTTATTTTTCCGATTTCGAGTATGCCGGTAGCACTTCAATTAATAAGTAACATAATTCCCGCAAAATGGTTTATCATCATCATAAAAGGCATTATGCTGAAAGGAGTTGGAATGGCTTATATCTGGAAGGAAACTTTAATATTGGTTGGAATGACCATTTTCTTTATTGGCTTAAGTGTGAAAAAATATAAAATTCGATTGGAATAATGAAAACCATCGGCTACATAATTCAAAAGGAATTCAAACAAATCTTTAGAAATAAAGGGATGTTGCCTATCATTTTTATTCTGCCCATTCTTCAACTAGTTATACTGGCAAATGCGGCGACTTATGAGGTGAAAAACATCAAGTTTGCATATATAGATTTCGATCATTCTTCAGCATCGCGCGCCTTGATCGAGAAGTTTAGCGCATCTACCTATTTCGATGTTTTAACCGATTTCCCTTCGCAAGAAAAAGCCAGCGCTGCAATGCTGAGTGGAGAAGTTGACGTGGTGCTGGAAATACCAAATCATTTTGAACGAAATCTATTAAAGAAAAAAACTGCCGATTTATCCATCACCATTAATGCCATTGATGGCGCGGCGGCTGGTGTGGAAAGTGGTTATATGAATCAAATTGTACAAAGTTTTAATAAAGATGTGAAAATGTCCATAATGGACACTTCAAAAAAAGCAGTGCAACCCGTCACAATTGAAGGCATCCCTTCCTTTTGGTACAATACTACTTTAGATTATAAAACCTTTATGGTGCCAGGAATATTAGTATTATTGGTAACTATGATTACGCTATTCCTTTCCGGAATGAACATAGTTCGGGAAAAAGAAATAGGTACTTTGGAACAAATTAATGTGACTCCAATTCGAAAAAGCCAGTTTATAATCGGAAAGTTATTTCCGTTCTGGGTAATTGGAATGGGCCTGTTAACCATTGGGCTGATACTTTCAAAAGTAATTTTCAATATTCCGATGGAGGGCAGTTTAATGCTGCTTTACGTCTATACTTCTATTTACATTTTAGTAATTCTCGGGATGGGGTTGCTCATTTCAAATTTCACTGACACCCAACAGCAGGCTATGTTTATCGCCTGGTTTTTTATGGTGATTTTTATTTTAATGAGCGGCTTGTTCACGCCCATAGAAAGCATGCCCAAATGGGCGCAGGTAATTACGGAATTCAATCCCATAAAATATTTTGTGGAAATTGTACGAATGGTATTATTGAAGGGTTCAGGTTTTATGGATATCTTACCACAATTACTTAAAACCTTGCTATATGCTATTATAATGAATGGTTTGGCCGTTTGGAGTTATAAAAAAGTAAACTAATGGAAAACACGCCTAAATATCATTTGCAAAAAACTGAATCTCCATTTCTAAAAGGACCACGTTCCAGATTCAAGGAATTTATTTTCACATTGAAAGTTCAGTATAATTTCATCAAAGGCTTTCGGAAAATGCACTTTATAGGACCTTGTGTAACTGTCTATGGCTCTGCTCGTTTTGAACCAGATTCCGAACACTATAAAAATGCCGAAAAAATCGGGGCCGAACTTTCAAAATTAGGATTTACTATAATGACAGGCGGTGGCCCCGGTATTATGGAAGCCGCCAATAAAGGAGCCTATGAGGCTGGCGGTTATTCTGTGGGAGTAAATATCATTCTGCCTTTTGAGCAAAAACCAAACCCCTACTTACATAAATGGATAGACATCCCGTATTTCTTTATTCGAAAATTTTTATTGATGAAGTATTCATATGCATACGTAGTTATGCCAGGCGGAATGGGCACTTTGGACGAACTTTTTGAGGCAATTACCTTGATACAAACAAAGATAATCCAAAACTTCCCTATTGTTATTTTCGATAAAACATACCACAAGGAATTGATTGAACACATTGAGTTAATGATCAAACAAGAAAGTATAAGTCCTCAAGATAAGGATCTTATCTTTGTGACCGATTCCACGGAAGAAGTGGTGAACCATATAAAACTACACTCAATCGAAAAATTCGGATTGGTCAAAAAACAGTATAAACCAAAATGGTGGTATGGGGAAAATCGAAGGAAATTTTAAATGGTAATCTCTTTTATCTCGTATAACTTCGGAATTGTTACTTTCCAACCATAGGTTTCCCTCAATTTCACCCGCAAAGTATCCTGTGCTGTGGGTTCCCCGTGTATAAGAA
>DAIMFZ010000028.1:4079-16887 GCA_036724225.1 Aequorivita sp. | reverse complement strand
AATAGATTTGAATTTGGAAGCGGTTTTGCAGGAACCGCTATAAAAGGCAACCAACACAACGATATTTTTAAAGAAGATGGCAGCACAAAAACAAATTATAGTGGTGGAATCCAAGGTGGAATAAGCAATGGAGAGGATATTTATTTTAAAGTGGCCTTCAAACCCGTGGCTACCATAATGCAAAAACAAGAAACCATAGACAACAAAGGAAACAAAGTCGAAGGTGAAGGTAAGGGCCGTCATGATCCCTGCGTCGTTCCACGCGCCGTTCCTATTGTAGAAGCAATGACTGCTTTGGTCTTGGCAGATTTTTGGTTGTTGAATAAAGTAACAAAACTGTAATTTACATAGTTGAATTATTAAAAATAAACTCATATTCATCTGAATCCAAAGGTCTAACGTCTTATATCTAACGTCTAAAATCTATTAATGAAAAAACTCGCGCTACACTGGAAAATAATTATTGGACTCGTTTTAGGTATAATCTGGGCTTTGCTTTCCAGCCAATTGGGATGGAGCAATTTTACCATCAATTGGATAGCGCCGTTTGGAACCATTTTCATCAACCTATTAAAATTAATTGCTGTGCCTTTGGTTTTGGTTTCCATCATCAGTGGAGTGGCAAACATTGGCGACGCATCCAGTTTGGGAAGAATGGGAGGAAAGACCTTACTGGCCTATTTGCTCACCACATTATTTGCAGTTGGTTTGGGATTGGTTTTAGTAAATGCCATAAAACCCGGAAAATTAATAGATGAACAAAGCAGAATTGACAACCGTATTAGCTACGAAATCTGGGCGGCTTCGGAAGGACACCCAGTAAAAGATGGAATAAATTATCTACAGGATCCCGCTTTCTTTGAGCGTGCACAAAAAATCACAGATCTTACAAAAGGCGAGTTGAAAGATGCTTCAGTTACCGAAAAAATGCAGACTGCCGAAAAAACCAAAGACGGTACGCCATTACAGCCTTTAGTAGATCTGGTTCCCGAAAACTTTTTCTTTTCGTTGACAAACAATGGGCTGATGCTCCAAATTATTTTCTTCGGAATATTTTTTGGGATTTGCCTTTTATTGATTCCCAATGAAAAATCGCATCCTGTCACAGCCTTCATGGACAGTGCCATGGAAGTATTTTTGAAAATGGTAGATTTAGTGATGCAGGCCGCACCTTTCTTTGTATTTGCTTTGTTGGCGGGTGTAGTAAGCAAAATGGCAGGCGACGATATAGGAAAAGTGTACGAAATTTTTAAAGGCTTGAGTTGGTATTCCCTTACTGTGTTTTTGGGATTGATGATCATGATTTTTATTGTCTATCCTTTATTGTTGAAATTATTTGTGAAAATAGTGCCCTACAAAGGATTTTTTAAAGCAATGGCGCCCGCACAGACTTTGGCGTTTTCAACTTCAAGTAGCGCAGCCACACTGCCCGTAACTATGGAATGTGTAGAAGAAAACCTAGGTGTGGACAAAAAAATAACCAGCTTTGTGTTGCCAATTGGAGCCACAGTGAATATGGACGGAACCTGTCTTTATCAAGCTGTTGCCGTAGTTTTTCTTGCGCAACTACATATGATTGACCTTACAATGGGACAACAATTAACAATTGTATTGACTGCTACTTTAGCTTCCATTGGATCCGCTGCAGTGCCAAGTGCGGGATTGGTGATGCTGATTGTCGTTTTGGAATCGGTTGGGTTGAACCCAGCTTGGATTGCAATTATTTTTCCTATTGATAGAATTTTGGATATGTTCCGTACCGTTGTAAATGTTACAGGAGATGCAATTGTTTGCACCATTATCGCCAAAGGAGAAGGGATGCTCAATTATGAACCACAGGAAAATCCTTCCGAAACTTTCGATCTGGATTCTTAATTTTTTAGAAGTAAAATTAAATGTGTAAAAGTTTCATTTTTAACAAATTACGTTTTGCTCAAAAAAAATATTTTATTATTTTTGATTATTACTTCTCCCCGGCAATAAGTGCCCGATCTAAGTTTTTTTTTGAATTTACCTTCTTAGCTATGACTAAATATCATAGTTATGAAAAAATCTATCTTGTTATTATGTGCCGGCTTTACCATTGGAAATGCGTTTGGCCAAGTGGGGATTGGAACCGTAAATCCCACAAATTCTTCAATGCTTGAAATAAGCAGTACCTCCGATGGTGGGTTGACCTATAAAGGGTTTATGCCTCCAAGGGTACCAAACATTCCTGCCCGAAATGCCATAACGCCAAATATATCGGATGCAGGATTATTGATTTTTGTCATGAACAATGGAAATGGAGAAGGTTGTCTGCAAATCTGGGATGGAGGAGTTTGGAATGATTTATACTGCGTGACGATTCCCTCACCTGAAATCTGGATCAACGAATTTCATTATAAAAACATGGGTACAGATGCTGGAGAATTTATTGAAATTGCTGGTCCTGGGGGTTTTGATTTAAATATTTGTACAATTGAATTATATAATGGTACTACTGGCACTAATTACCAAACTATCTCTTTAAGCGGAATAATTCCAAATCAATCCAATGGAGTTGGAAGCCTTTCATTTCTTGTTACAGGACTTCAAAATGGACCGGCAGACGGAATTGCAATTGTAAAAGCTGGCATAGTCATACAATTTCTTAGCTATGAAGGAATGTTTATGGCAAATAGTGGTCCTGCCAACGGAATAAATTCAACAGATATTGGTGTAAAAGAATCGAAAACCACAACTCCAGTTGGCTTTTCTCTACAACTCACCGGAACAGGAAACACCTACGGCGATTTTATCTGGAACGCTCCCGCAGATGATTCGCCAGGAGATTTAAATGTGGGGCAAAATATTAATTAAATTTTTTTATAAATTATTTAATTTACTGAATTAAAGAAACTTTGACTTCAATTCCACAGTAGGAATCATACAACTTTCCTTTTTCCCAAACCATTTATAGCGGTTTTTGGCAACGAGGTTGTAAACTGAATTTCTAATGAATCTTGGAACAATCATAAACCCATAAAATAGGGGATAAGCGCCCGAAAGCCATTTGGCAATACGAAGCGCCGCCGATGATTTTTCGTAGTGTTTATCGCCATCAATAAGAATGATGGAATCTACTTTTGTAGCATCAATTTTGAATTTTGAAACAAGATCTTTTCCTATTTCACTTTGAAGTGTCGCAAATTTGAAGACATCATTTTTATCGTGCCGAATAACAAAATTGACCGAGCTATTGCAGAGATTGCAAACACCATCGAAGAGGATGATTTTATGTTTTTTAATTTCAGTCATAGTTTTCAGTCGCAGTTTTCAGTCGCAGTCGCAGTCGCAGTCATCAGTCGCAGTAGTTTTGTCAGTTTTGTTAACTGTAAACTGCGACTGAATACTGCGACATATTTTCAGACTTTTTCTAGTTCCTCCATACTTACGTTAGTAGTAAACATTCCGTAATTCACAATTGCCTTATTTTTTTCAATGGTATCAATCGTGCCTATGGCTCTACCATCTATCATTCGAACTCTGTCGCCAATTTTTAATGTCACTTTTGGTTTTGGAGGAGGCAGTTTTTTAGCTATTTCCTTTTCCACCTTTTTTCGTTCTCGGATAACTTCAACTTTTTGTTCAACTTCTTTGATAACTTTTAGCTCCTGGGCTTTTACAGCTTTTTTTATTTTTGGTGCGAGTTTTTTTCGTTTGCTGTTTTCAATCATAACAAGTCGCATTAATTCATCTAAAAGTTGCTTTTTCTGCTTGTTGTTGAAATATTTTTCTGAAAGCACATCAACTTTCTTCCCCAAACTTATTAGTTTTTGGTTGGCATCAAACAATTCTTGGTAGCTCTCCAGTTTTTCTTGTAAACGAGCGTTTACTTCTTCCAGTTGCTTGCCTTCAACGCGAGCTTTTTGCTCTTCCGTTTTTAAGGATTCTGAAGTTTTCCGAAGATTTGACCGCTCTTTTTGTAAGTTGGCAATTGTTTTATCAAAACGCACTTTTCCGCCTTCAATCTTTTTCTTTGCCCTATTTATAAGACTGTAAGGAATACCGTTTTTTTGTGCAACTTCAAAGGTATAACTACTTCCGGCTTCACCCAAATGCAAATGATAGAGTGGTTCCAGCGATTTATTGTCAAACTGCATGTTCGCATTGATCACGTGTGGCAGTTCGTTCGCTAACAGCTTCAAGTTTGTGTAGTGTGTCGTGATTATTCCGAAAGCCTCTCGTTCATAAAACACTTCTAAAAATGTTTCGGCCAAAGCCCCACCAAGTTCTGGGTCGCTTCCGGTTCCAAATTCATCAATTAAAAAAAGTGTTTTTTTATCACATTTTTTCAGAAAATGATTCATCTTTTTTAAGCGATAACTATAAGTGCTCAAATGGTTCTCGATAGATTGATTATCCCCAATATCTGTCAAAATCCGTTTGAAAAAACACATTTCACTTTGTGAATCAGCAGGAATAAGCATTCCGCTTTGCAGCATTAGCTGTAAAAGTCCAACAGTTTTAAGCGTGATGCTTTTACCGCCAGCGTTTGGCCCAGAAATTACGATTATTCTTTTGTCTGGAACCAGTTCAATGCTCTGTGGAAATGTTTTTTCCTTTCGTTTATTGTTTGAAACCAACAGCAGTGGATGAAAAGCATTTTGAAGGAAAATCCTTTTTTCTGAAGTAAGTATAGGAAAAACTCCGTTTATTTTCAAAGCGTATTTCGCTTTTGCGTAAAGCACGTCCATAGCTATCAAATATTCCTGATAATTTGCCAGCAGCTCGGCATGCGGACGTACAAACTCGGTCAAAGCTTTTAAAATTCGTTTTATTTCTTCATCTTCCTCGTATAAAAGGTTACTCAATTCATTCGCATATTCCAGCGTTTCCTGTGGTTCTATGTAAACAATGCTTCCAGTTTTTGAACTGCCCAAAACTGCACCTCTCACTTTTTTTCGGTGCATAGCCTTTACAGCAAGCACTCTTCTGTTTTCAACAACAGACTCGCGGATTTCATCCAAATAATCGTTTTGTATGTATTGCGAAAGGGCTTTTGTGAAAGAGGAATTGATCTTTCCCTTCACAACATTTAATCTTCTGCGAATCGTACCGAGTTCCGTAGAAGCTTCATCTTTTATTTCGCCGTATTTGTCAACGCGCTTATTTATTTCTTCGGAAATAATTGGGTTGTAGCTTACTTCTTCAGAAAACGAATTTAAATGAATGTAGAATTCCTCAAACTTTTTAAAGAATTTCAGAAGAATCCGAGTGGTCTCAGAAATATAAAGGATTTTTCGAAACCCAGAAATTTCCAATGTGCTGTTTTCAATATCGAGCAAACGAAGTTCCCTAAAAATAGGGTCAAAGCCGTGGTTTGGGATTTGGTTGTCGCCCTCAAAAGAAGCTGTAAATTCCTTGACGCGTTGCAGTTCGGGCTCAATTTCGTCAAAATCGTGAAACGGAATGATGGAAAGCACTTTTTCACGGCCTGGTTCTGTAACGCAGTTTTCAGAAACTTGGCGCAGCACCGAAGGAAATTCGAGGTCTTCTAAAGTTTTAGTGTCTATACGGGCTTTCCGTTTTATTTCCATTAATTTTACTTTTTCAGCAATCATACAAAAGTAAGGATAATGGAGGTAACAATCGAACCTGGATGGAAGGCGATTTTAAAGGATCAATTTGAAAAACCGTATTTTAAAAATTTAGCGGAATTCGTAAAAAACGAATATTCCTCAACAAAATGTTTTCCACCGGGGAAACAGATTTTTTCAGCTTTTAACCATACACCTTTTGACGAGGTTAAAGTTGTTATAATAGGGCAGGACCCGTATCATGGACCAGGACAGGCGCACGGTTTGTGTTTTTCTGTTGGGGAAAATGTAGCAGTACCGCCTTCGCTAAAAAATATTTTTGAAGAAATAAGAACTGATATTGGTTCACCAATTCCAAAAAATGGAAATTTGGAGCGTTGGGCCGAACAAGGGGTTTTATTGCTTAATGCAACTTTAACGGTACGGGCTCATCAAGCCGGAAGTCATCAAAATAAAGGATGGGAGCAATTTACGGATGCTGTTATTGAAAAACTTTCTATGGAAAGTGAAGGATTGGTCTTCTTACTTTGGGGAGGTCCCGCAAAGAAAAAAGGTGCTAAAATTGACACCTCAAAACATTTAATTCTAACAAGTGGGCATCCTTCGCCATTAGCAGCAAACAGAGGCTATTGGTTCGGAAATAAACACTTCAGTAAAACAAATGAATATTTAAGGATTAGTAGTAAAAAACCAATTGATTGGTAATTTGGAATGCTAATAAAACAGAATAGAAACGGGAGAAATTCTCTATTCCTCTTCTGGTACTTCGGGTTCGGTTGCGTCATTGCAGCTAAATTGCAACAACAAGAAGTTTGTGACTAACAACGCCCCCAAAACGATTAAAAAAGTAGTCATGATTCTTGATTTTATATAAACAAGATGCAAGTTCCACTTCTGGGTTGCGTAAATATTAAGATTTTTTTTGGAAATTATGTAAGATGTTGTTTTTCTGAATTTTATCTTCAATTAAATATAGTTCCAGTAGCTTTTGTTGAATGTTTTCCAGTTCTTTTGATGTCAATTGGCAATTGCTCCAATCAGTTAAAGTGAGCCATTCACGCACGTCCTCGATTTTTTGTCCGTAACGTTTGGAAATCATTTCATCAATATTTGCAAGTGTTTTAAAATTTTCGGTTACGGAGTTTATTACTTCCAAAATTGATTTCACGCTTTCAGCCTCATTTTCCAAAACATCATTTCGAACGGCAATTACGAAACTGGGCCACGGAGTAGGAGATTCGCCAATCAAGCGGAAAGTGCCATTGTCTACGTGTGGTTTGGTCATAAACTTTTCCCACATAAAGTAATCGCCATTTCCTTTGGGAAGTCCTTCCAATGCACCATCCAAATCTTTAATTACCTTAAAATTCAAATCGTTTTTTAAATCCCAATCAAGGCTTTCAGCGTTGACGAAAGCCATTAAGTGTGAACCGGAACCGTAACGGCTTATTGCGGCTTCCGTTCCTTTCAAATCTGAAACAGTTTCATAGTCTGAACTGGCGGCAACGTGGATGCCCCAAAGCAAAGGCGATTTCACAAAAACCTGGACAATCTTGCTCTCATTGCCGTTGATGATATCTAGTACAATTCCTTCGGTAAGGATAACTGCCATATCAATTTCCTTATCACGCAAGGCGCCGCACATTTGGCCCGTTCCGCCCGGATAATCTTTCCAACGGAGTACAATTCCCTTTTCAATGAATTTCTTGTCGCGAAGCGCAATATACCAAGGCAAGTTGAAGTGTTCCGGCACGCCGCCGATTAAAAAGTTTTTCATTCTCTATTTTTTTTCCAAGGTTTACTGTATAAGCACATCTATGGTTTTTGATGCGTACTTATTGAATGTTCCCAATTTTCATAAATTTTAATTATCCACCTACCCGCTTCACTTTAAACCCTTTATTTTTCAAAAACTGCATAATCTTATCGCGATAATCTCCCTGAATGATAATTTGTTCATTCTTAAAACTTCCGCCAACGCTCAAAAGTTGTTTTATTTCTTTCGCAAGTATTTTAAAATCTGAATCTGCACCATTGTAACCTTCAATGATGGTAATTGGTTTGCCCTTTCGTTTTTCGTATTTGCAAATCAGCGGGTCGTCCTGCATCCAAAGTGTTGATTCTCCCTTAGTTTCAGGAACATCTTTTGGTTCGTGATCGGGGAAAAGTTTTTTTAATTGGTCTTCTAAGGAATTCAATATTTAAAATTTAAGGTTTTTTTACAGCTCACTGCCACTGAATATTTATTACTTTTTTATTAAGCCAATTTCCACCAAACGTTGGTGCAAAAACTCTCCCGCAGTAATGTCTTCGTAAGCTTTTGGGTGCTCGGCATCGACACATTCTTCCAAACAGTTCAATTTCATATCACTTCGAGGGTGCATAAAGAAAGGGATGGAATATCTTGGATTGCCCCATTCCTCACGCGGTGGATTCACGACTCGGTGGATTGTGGAGCGCAGTTTATTGTTGGTATGCCTTTCCAACATATCGCCCACATTTATTACAAGTTCGTCTTCATTCGGGAGTGCGTCAATCCAAACGCCATCTTTACGCAAAACTTGCAGACCGCCAGCGGAGGCACCCATCAAAAGAGTGATAAGATTGATATCTCCGTGAGCTCCCGCACGTACAGCCCCTTTTGGCTCCTCAGTAATTGGTGGATAGTGGATTGGACGAAGAATACTATTGCCATTGGCTGCCCAATGATCGAAATAAAACTCATCCAAACCTATATATAACGCTAAGGCACGAAGCACATAGATTCCAGTTTTTTCGAGCATTCTATATGCTTCCATTCCCGTGGAGTTGAAATCGGGTAGTTCAGTTACTTGCACGTTTTTTGGATATTCTTCAATTAGGTTAGCATCGGCAACAGGCTCTTGTCCAAAATGCCAAAACTCCTTCAAATCGCCTTCTTTCTTGCCTTTGGCATGTTCTTTTCCGAAGGAAATATAACCGCGCTGTCCGCCCAGACCTTCAATTTCATATTTCTTTTTTATTTCTAAAGGAAGTGCAAAAAAAGCTTTTATTTCTTTATAGAGTTCATCGACTAAAGCGTCGCTTAGGAAGTGGTTTTTAAGTGAAACAAAGCCTATGTCTTCATAAGCTAAACCAATTTTATCTACAAATTTTTGCTTTCTTATAGGGTCCTCGGATAGGAAATCGGCCAAATTTAAACTAGGTATGTTGTTCATAAGTTTAACTTTTATAATTACAAATATACCTAAATGTAAAAGTTTTTCCTCAGATAAAATTTGCGATAATAATCCTTGTGGATACGTGTTTTTTCCTAATTTTGATGGTTCTAATAAAAAATAATGAAACCTGAAACTACCCCACATATTTTCTTCGATTACAACCGAAAAAACGTTGATGACACCACATTGCTGAAACTGTACCGCGGAATGCTGAAACCGAGGATGATAGAAGAAAAAATGCTCATTCTCCTCCGTCAAGGAAAAGTTTCAAAATGGTTCAGCGGAATAGGCCAAGAAGCCATTTCCGTTGGGATTACGGAAGTTTTGGACAAAGATGAATACATTTTGCCGATGCACCGAAACCTGGGCGTTTTCACCATGCGCGACATTCCTCTTCACAGATTATTTTCACAATGGCAGGGAAAAGCAAACGGTTTTACCAAAGGGCGTGACAGAAGTTTCCATTTTGGAACACAGGAATTCCATATTATTGGGATGATTTCGCACTTGGGGCCACAGTTTGGCGTTGCCGATGGAATTGCTTTGGCAAACAAATTAAAAGGAAACAATAAAGTCTGCGCCGTTTTTACAGGCGAAGGCGGAACCAGTGAAGGCGATATTCACGAAGCGTTGAATGTTGCTTCGGTTTGGCAACTTCCAGTTCTTTTTTGTGTTGAGAACAACGGATACGGACTTTCAACCCCAACCAACGAGCAATACAATTGTGAAAACATTGCAGACCGCGGCAAAGGCTACGGAATGGAAGCCCATATTATTGAAGGCAATAATATTTTGGAAGTTTACACCAAATTAAAAGATTTGGTTGAAAGCATGCGCACGAATCCACGACCAGTTCTGTTGGAGTTCAAAACCTTCCGGATGCGCGGCCACGAAGAGGCGAGTGGCACAAAGTATGTACCCATTGAACTTATTGACGAATGGGGGCTGCGCGATCCACTTCTAAATTATGAAAGCTTTTTGCTTGCTGAAGGTATTCTTTCCGAAGAAAAAATTCAAGAGTTCAAAAATGAATTTAAACACGAAATAGATGATAATCTCGATATCGCTTTTGCAGAACCAAAAATAGAATCTACTGAAGCTAATGAGTTAAATGATGTTTACAAACAATTTGATTACGAAGAAGTTAAAGAGAATTCAGAAAAAGAAAATATCCGTTTGATTGACGCAATTTCCCAGGGTTTGAAACAATCCATGGAGCGACATGAAAACCTTATTATTATGGGTCAAGATGTGGCGGAATACGGCGGAGTCTTCAAAATAACGGAAGGATTTGTGGAACAATTCGGAAATGACCGCGTGCGCAATACACCTATATGCGAATCTGCAATCGTTTCAGCAGCAATGGGGCTTTCCATCAATGGTTTTAAGGCTGTTGTGGAAATGCAATTTGCTGATTTTGTTACTTCTGGTTTCAACCCAATTATAAATCATCTGGCGAAAAGCCATTACCGCTGGAACGAAAAAGCCGACGTTGTGGTGAGAATGCCTTGCGGTGCAGGAGTGGGAGCTGGGCCTTTTCACAGTCAAACAAACGAAGCTTGGTTTACCCATACTCCGGGACTTAAAGTGGTTTATCCAGCTTTTCCATATGATGCCAAAGGTTTATTGGCAACAAGCATTGAAGACCCTAACCCTGTACTTTTCTTTGAACATAAAGCATTGTACAGAAGCATACGCCAAGACGTACCAACAGATTATTACACACTTCCTTTTGGAAAAGCATCTCTTTTAAAAGAAGGAAAAGATGTTACTGTAATAACTTACGGTGCTGGCGTTCATTGGGCTTTGGAAACTTTGGAACAAAGTCCCGAAATAAGTGCAGACTTGATTGATTTGCGAACTTTAATACCTTTGGATACTGAAGCAATTTATAAATCGGTTAAGAAAACTGGAAAAGTAATTATCCTTCAAGAAGATTCTATGTTTGGCGGGATAGCTTCAGATATTTCGGCTTTAATTATGGAGAATTGTTTTGAACATTTGGATGCTCCGGTAAAGCGAGTAGCCAGTTTGCAAACACCTATTCCTTTTGCAGCAAATTTGGAATCTGCATATCTTCCTAAAGAAAAATTTAATAAAATCCTACTGGATTTATTGAATTACTAATTTTTTAACATTCGTAGTTAAACTTAAGATAAAGCCAAACCAAACGTTTAATTTGTTGTTTACTTTAGTGCCCTACTAATCATTAAACCTCAAAATTATGATACGTTGGATCGTTATTTTTCTAGTCATTGCTATCATAGCAGCAATTTTCGGATTTGGAGGCATCGCAGCAGGTGCAACCGATATTGCAAAAATTATCTTTTACATCTTTTTAGTGCTTTTAGTATTATCATTACTATCAAGATTATTCAGAAGATAAAAGACATTACTAATTCTAAATTATTTAAACACAAACTATCACTTATGAAAAAAATCATTATTATGGCCCTTATTGCGGTCACAGCAATTTCGTGCGGCACTCCAAAAACAGTGCAAGAATCCCGAAAAGTTATTAAAGGATATTGGACCTTAGACAATGTAAGCTACGGTTCATCAGGAAAATACAACGTTACACTTTTTAATGACACCTCTGCAGAGTGTTTTGAAGGAAGTACTTGGCGTTTTATTCCTAATAATAATACGGCAACATATACAATTAATAATGCCGACTGTCCAACGGGAGAACGAAATTTTATTTTCACTATTGTTGAAATAGATCCAGCTTCTGGCTTGTATGATTTTATAATCAAACCCACGAATGCAAAAGGAAAATCAGAAGACAATGCAGGTTTCAGGGTACACCTATCACAGCTTAATGAATCCTCTATGAGATGGGAACAGTCTGTTAGTCTTGATGGAAAACCTTTTAAAATTAATATGAACTTTTCTAAAATAAACGAACAATAATTATGAAGACATTTTTTAAACAAATCACATTAGTAGCTTTAGCTTTTACACTAATTTTAAGTCTTGGAAGCTGTGAAGCTACTAGAAATGCCAACAACAAACAAAAAGGAGCTGTTATAGGCGTTGCAAGTGGCGCAATACTCGGAGCCATTATTGGAAACAATGTAGGCAAAGGAGGTAATGGTGAACTTGGAGCCGTGATCGGCGGTGTTGTTGGTGGTGGTGCCGGTGTACTTATCGGAGCCAAAATGGACAAACAAGCCCAAAAGATTGAACAAGAAATCCCTGGTGCTCAAGTAGTAAGAGTTGACGATGGTATTGTTGTAACTTTTGATGAAAACAGTGGTGTTCATTTTGACACCGCAAAATATAACATTAACGCCGATTCACAGGTTATTCTGGACAAACTGGCAAATGTTTTGAGAGAATATCCTGATACTAACGTTCTTGTTGTAGGCCATACCGATAGTGTAGGTGCAGATGAGATGAATATGACACTTTCTAAAAATAGGGCACAGTCCGTTACCAACTATTTTGTGCAGAACAAAGGTTTAGGCTCTGGAAGGTTTACCACTAACTGGTTTGGTGAAAGCGCTCCTGTGGCAGACAACAATACTGCTGAAGGCCGTGCAAAAAATCGCCGTGTAAACCTTGCTATCGTTCCGAACGAAAAAATGAAGAATGAGGCACAACAGCAAGCTGGAGAATAGTTGAAAATTTAATTTAAAAAAAAGAATCCCGCACCATCTTTGGACGGGATTTTTTTTAGCTTTAAAGCGAAAAATGGGTTATAAAACTAAATGGGATATTATTGTTATAGGCGGAGGTCTCGCGGGCCTTACAACAGCTTTGCAACTCGTAAACACTAACTGTAAGGTGTGTTTAATTGAAAAAAACGAATTTCCCCACCACAAAGTTTGTGGCGAATATGTTAGCAACGAAGTTTTGCCCTATTTAAATTCCTTGGGGATAGACCCGTTTTCAATTGGAGCCAAAAAGATTTCAAAATTTGAAATAACCGATGCCAAAGGTTTTCCTTTAAAAGCAAACTTACCGTTAGGCGGATTTGGTATAAACCGTTATGCTTTTGACAATCTTCTGTTAGAAAATTTAAAAAATAAAATAGAAATCATT
>DAIMFZ010000028.1:0-4069 GCA_036724225.1 Aequorivita sp. | reverse complement strand
ATACTGTAGAAAAAGTAACTTTTGATGAAAAACAATTTTCGGTCACAACCCAAAGTAAAGATGTTTTAAATGCGGATATTGTTATTGGGGCCTTCGGAAAGCGGTCTAATATAGATTCATTTCTGAACCGAAAGTTTATGCGGCAGCCTTCGCCCTGGCTTGCCGTAAAAGCGCATTATGAATATGATTTTCCCGATGATACCGTGGCATTGCACAACTTCAATGGCGGGTATTGCGGTTTGAGCAAAACCGAAACCAATGCTGTGAACGCTTGCTATTTGACCACTTTCAAATCATTTAAAAAATATGGGGGTATTGAAACTTTTCAAAATAAGGAACTTTCAAAAAACCCTTTTTTGAATAATTTTTTTAAAGAGGCAAAACCACTCTTTAAAAAATCCTTAACGATTAGCCAGATTTCTTTTGAAAGTAAAAAGCCCGTTGAAAACCATATCTTTATGTTGGGTGATAGCGCGGGTTTGATTCATCCATTGTGTGGGAACGGAATGGCGATGGCAATCAAAAGTTCCCAGATTTTTTCAGAATTGTTTCTGAAAGCTTTTCAGAATAAAGATTTTGATAGAATCAAATTGGAAAAGGACTATTTAGAACAGTGGCAAAACGAATTTGGAGGAAGATTAAGAAGCGGAAGATTTATCCAACGCGTTTTGATGAATCCGTTTGCTTCAAGAATAGGGTTTGGATTGGCAAAGACTGTTCCTTCCTTGATTCCAAAGCTTATTGAGAAAACACACGGAAGCCCAGCAAAATGATAAAATTCAATAAAAAATATCGATCCGATCAAATAGAAATAATGGACGATTTGGATTTTCAGGGAGAAGAGATGAAAAATCTTCTGAAAGACCTAAAAACCGTAAACAAATGGCTGGGCGGAAATAATATTACAATCGATGGATTACAAAAACTATTGAAAAACCAACAAAAAAACAAAAGTATTACCCTATTGGATATTGGTTGTGGCGATGGTGAATTGCTTCGAAAATGTTGCGATTTTGGAAGTAAAAATAATTTCACATTTATTTGTATTGGATTGGATTTCAATGAAAATATTTTGAAAGTAGCGGAAACCGAAAGTCGTGATTATCCAAACATAACTTTTAAAAAATTTGACGTTTTTTCGAATGGAAAATCAATTCCTAATTGCGATATTGCATTGTGTACACTGTTTTTGCACCATTTCGACGATGAAAAAATAGTAGGTTTATTGAATTCTCTTTTAAAAAGAACAAAAATAGGTATGATAATTAACGATTTGCATCGCAACAGTCATGCATTTAACCTTTTCAAAATTGTGAGTAAATTGTTTCTGAAAACCAAAACCGCAAAACACGATGGATTGGTTTCCATAGCAAGGGGATTCAAAAAAAGCGAACTCAAAAGCTTATCAATTAAAATTCCAAATCAAAAAAGCTATATTCATTGGCGTTGGGCATACCGCTACCAATGGATCCTCAAAAAAAAATAATGAATATTAAAATAACCACAGTAGCTAAACAACTTCCCGCACACTGCAGAAACACTGCCGAAGTCATTCCATTTGTAAAACAATGGATGCAGGGGCAAGACAGCCGTTTTCAAAGAAAGGTGATAAAAATCTTTGAAGGAGCGGCAGTTGATAAACGCTATTCCATTATGGACCCCATTGAGGTTTTTACAAATACCAGTTTTGAAGAACGCAATGATATTTACATTCGTGAAATAACAAAACTGGGGAAACAATGTCTGGAAAAAGCGTTGGAAAAAGCAAGCTGGAAACCCACGGACATAGATTATATAATTACTGTGAGTTGCACGGGAATAATGATTCCTTCCGTGGACGCCTATTTGATAAACGAACTAAAAATGAAGCAGGACATCGTGCGTCTTCCCGTTACCGAAATGGGATGCGCCGCCGGTATTTCAGGCATTATTTACGCCAAAAATTTTTTAAAGGCAAACCCCGGAAAACGCGCTGCCGTAATTGCTTTGGAAGCCCCCACAGCAACTTTTCAATTGGATGATTTTTCGATGGTGAACATTGTTAGTGCCGCAATTTTTGGCGATGGTGCGGCCTGTGTTTTGATGTCTTCCAACGAAATGGATACGGGTCCAGAAATTCTCGGAGACGAAATGTACCATTTTTATGACGCGACGGATATGATGGGGTTCAAGCTTGTGAATACAGGACTTCAGATGATACTCGACAAAAGCGTTCCCGAAAAAATCGCTGAACATTTTCCCGCAATTGTGCATCCTTTCCTGAAAAAAAATAATTTGGATATAAAGGATATAGACCATCTCATATTCCATCCAGGCGGAAGAAAGATTTTGGAAACTGTTGAAGATTTGTTCGGCAGTTTGGGCAAAAACATTGACGATACCAAAGAAGTTCTTAAATTGTACGGCAATATGAGCAGTGCCACTGTGTTATATGTATTGGAGCGCTTTATGGACCAAAAACCTGCGAGTGGGGACTTGGGACTTATGCTCAGTTTTGGCCCAGGTTTTTCGGCACAGCAGGTTCTGTTGAGATTTTAAAACCCCTCCCAAACCCTCACCAAAGGGAAGGGCTTAAAAGGATGCTATAGAAAAGTATAAACTAATGGTTAAAAAATCACAAAATAATTTTCCCCCTTTGGGGGAATTAAAGGGGGACTGGGTAATAATTCTCGGCGGTAGTAGTGGCTTGGGCTTGGCTAGTGCCAAAAAACTCGCTTCGGAAGGGATCAATATTTGTATAGTGCACCGGGACAGGAAAAGTAATCTGGCAAAGTTTGAAGAAGAAGTGAAAGCAATGGAATCTCTCGGAGTTTCTGTAAAAACCTTCAACCAAGATGCTTTAAACAGTGAAGTTCGAAATGAAATCGTTAAGCAATTTCAAAAAAATAGCGTAAAACTTCTTTTGCACAGCATCGCAAAAGGGAGCTTGAAAAAAATGTACGGTCCCAAAAATGAAATTCTCTCAAAGCAGGATTTAGACATCACTATTCACGCAATGGCAACGAGCTGGTATGAGTGGACACAAGCTTTGGTGCAGCAAGGAATTTTCACAAAAAAGGCAAGGAATATAGCATTTACAAGCGAAGGAAACAATAGGGTTTGGCCAGGTTACGGAGCGGTTTCTGCAGCCAAATCTGTACTCGAAGCCCTGATGCGGAATATGGCGGTGGAATTGGCTCCCTTGGAAATAACGACCAATTGCATTCAGGCGGGAACTACATTGACACCTTCTTTTTTAGTAATTCCCGACAGCAAAAAACTTGCGGAAATGGCCAAAAAAAGAAATCCTTTTAACAGACTCACAAAGTCTGAAGATGTTGCAAATGTGGTGTATTTGCTCTGTAAAAAAGAAGCAGATTGGATAAATGGAACCATCCTGAAAGTGGATGGAGGAGAAAGCCTGAGGTGAAATCGAAAACGAAATTGAAACTGAAACTGAAATTGAACCATTGAAAACACTGGAAATAATTAATCAACTTCCGTACTCCGAACCATTTTTGTTCGTGGATGAAGTTCTTTCTGTTTCGGAAGAAAAAATTACAGGCACTTATACTTTTAGTGAAGACGCATTTTTTTACAAAGGACATTTCAAAAACAATCCAATAACTCCCGGAGTGATTTTAACGGAGTGTATGGCCCAGATTGGGTTGGTATGTCTTGGTATATATATTTTAAAAAAAGAGAATATTTCTGCAAACGCAACATTTGCGATGAGCAACACTGAAATTGATTTTTATCTTCCCGTTTTTCCTGGAGAAAAAGTAATCGTCGTTTCAGAAAAAATTTATTTTAGGTTCAATAAATTGAAATGTAAAGTGAAAATGATGAACAGCAATAACTTAGTGGTTGCGAAAGGGATTATTAGTGGGATGATAAGCTATAAGAAAATAGAATAAAGAGGAAAGAACAAAGAAAAAATGAAAGCAACTAATATTTCCTAAACTCATAAACTCAAAAACTTTTAAAAATACAATTGAATAAGAGAGTCGTCATTACGGGATTGGGAGTGGTAACGCCAAATGGGGTGAGTATTCCTGAATTTTCGGAAGCCATAAAAAATGGCGTTTCC
>DAIMFZ010000027.1:16273-17393 GCA_036724225.1 Aequorivita sp. | reverse complement strand
ATCCCGGCATTTATACTAAAGCTCCATTTTATATATGGAATTCAGGAGGAGGCAGCACCAGTAATGGAGGTTCCGGCGGCGAGGATCAAAATAAGCGATTTGCTCCAATTGGGCAAGGATTTATGTTAGTTGGAAATGGACCATTAGCAGATGTTTATATCAAAAATTCATATCGTATTTTTGTTAAAGAAGGTGCTTTAAATCATTCTGTCTTTCAAAGACCAGAAAACAACGAAAACGAAGATGCCGTTACCGAAAACACAGTCAACGGACCAACCACTGCGGTAATAACAACTGCGGATAATCGAATTCCATTATTGCGTATGTATGTTGTGTTTGACGATGCAGTGACAAGAGATTTGGTATTGATTTTTTCTGACCAAGCAACAGATGGTTATGATCGCGGAATGGATGGTCTAAGCCCAATGGGAATGGCAGCTGATGCGTATTTCCCGGTAGGTGATGACAACAACCGGCTTCCTTATGTTATCAATTCAGTTAACTACAACCTTGAAAAACAAATACCCTTTGCCTTCAAACTGAATAAGGCAACTAACATTAAAGTTCTTGTAAAAGAAGAAGTTAAAAAACCCTACGAACGCGCTTACCTATTTGATAGCCAAGAAAACACTTATCAAAACTTATCGCTTTCGGGCGCCAAACCAACCAGCATCAATTTGCCAGCTGGCACATATGACAATAGGTTCTTTATCGTCTTCAAAAATCCAAACGTGAAGAGAGACATCCCAGAAAGTGAACTGCAGGCTGAGGCCCTTGTTCGTGGAAATATAGATTTCTTCCAAAACAATCCTACCCATCAGTTGGAAGTTCGCAATCCGGAAGGCTATACGCTTAAATCGGCTGCGGTTTATGATATGACTGGGAAATTGGTAATTTCAGAATCAAATTTAGGCGACAACAATAAATACACTTTCTACACTGGAAACTTGAGCAATGGGGTTTACTTGGTAAAACTCATCACTTCCGATGAAATTTCAGTAGATTATAAAGTGGTTGTTCACAATCAATAAGTAAAACTACTCCTCACTAATATTTTTTTTAAGTTTCCCATGACTAGAAACGGCCCCGAATATATCGGGGCCGTTTTGATTTTAGATAT
>DAIMFZ010000027.1:0-16173 GCA_036724225.1 Aequorivita sp. | reverse complement strand
TTCATCACCAAAGGCGGCGCAAAACGAATGATGTTTCCGTGCGTAGGTTTTGCGAGCAAGCCGTTGTCGCGAAGCTTTAGGCAGATGTTCCAAGCCGTGTCACTATCTTCGGAATCGTTGATAACAATGGCGTTGAGCAATCCTTTTCCGCGAACCAATTTAGTGATCTTGCTGCTTGCTATATATTTGTTCAGTTCACTTCGGAATAGCTTTCCAAGTCGTTCCGCGTTTTCGGCTAAGTTTTCGTCCCTAACCACGCTAAGTGCAGCAATAGCAACCGCAGCCGCCACCGGATTTCCACCAAAAGTGGACCCGTGGGTTCCGGGCTTGATCACGCCCATAATAGCATCATCCGCCAAAACTGCAGAAACAGGATACGCGCCGCCGCTCATCGCTTTCCCAAGAATCAAAAGATCGGGTTTTACGTTTTCATGGTCGCAGGCCAAAAGTTTTCCGGTTCGGGCAATACCTGTTTGTACTTCATCGGCTATAAAAAGCACGTTGTGTTTTTCGCACAATGCCTTTGCCTTGCTCAAATAGCCTTCGGAAGGAACATAAACCCCAGCTTCCCCTTGAATGGGCTCTACCAGGAATCCGGCAATGTTTTTATTGCTTTCCAAATGTTGTTGAAGCTGTTCAATATTGTCGTATTCAATTTTTATAAATCCCTTGGTGTACGGCCCAAAATTTTTCCGTGCCACTGGGTCGTTGCTAAAGGAAATGATAGTTGTGGTCCTACCGTGGAAATTGTTTAGGCAAACCACGATTTCGGCTTCGTTTTCGTCAATTCCTTTCTTTTCATAAGCCCATTTACGGCATATTTTCAAAGCCGTTTCCACCGCTTCAGCACCCGTATTCATGGGAAGCAATTTATCAAAATTGAAAAAATTGCAAGCAAATTTTTCATACTTCCCAAGCATATCGTTGTGGAAAGCACGCGAAGTAAGGGCAAGTGTTTTCGCCTGTTCGGTCAATGCCGCCACAATTTTTGGGTGGCAATGCCCTTGGTTGACCGCGGAATAGGCTGAAAGAAAATCGTAGTATTTTTTGCCGTCCACATCCCAAACATACACGCCCTCTCCCCTGTTCAAAACCACGGGAAGTGGATGATAGTTGTGGGCACCGTATTTGTTTTCTAAATCGATAGCTTTTTGTGAAGCTGTTTGCTCTAAAACTGACATAAGATTGTAATATTTTGAAGTAAATAAATTAAGGATTCCAGGCTTCCAAATGTTCAGAAAATGAAGTAGTGGAGCGGAACCCTCCTTAGAACCCGCAAATTAATGAATATTCTTATCATAATAAAGCAAATGAGGATAGGTTTAACTGTGCAAAAAAATAAAATAAAATCTTTAAAATAGTAGAGAAAAGGTTTCGAAAATATTATATCTTGAAGACTTCATTAAATTCAGCAATAAGATAGATAAACTATGAAGTTTTATTATCAGATGTGTAATACTCTATGAAAAATTACCCACATATTTTTAACGATACCGGAATTGGTACGTGGAAATACAATGTGCAAACCGGAGAGATACTTTGTAATGAGAACTGGGCAAATATCTTAGGATATAAACTTTCAGAATTGGAACCCATGACCTCCAAAAAATGGGCAGAATTATTCCATCCAAGATTTTTAGACAAATCAGAGCTCCTTCTAAAAGAACTTTTTGAAGGTAAAACCGATATATATCAATGCGAAATCCAGCTAAAACACAGACAAGGCCATTGGGTTTGGATTTTGGCCAAAGGAAGGCTCGAAACCAGAACCCCCGATGGGCAACCACTACTAATGGTCGGCACTAACCAGGATATTACCGAAAAGAAGAATTTAATTGAAACAACTGAGGATCAAAACAAGAGGTTGATAGACTTTGCATACATTGTTTCACATAATTTAAGGGCGCATACAGGAAACATGAGTATGCTCATAGATATTATGGCAACAGAAATACCGGCATTTGCCGAAAATGAAATCTATAAAAACCTGAAATTAGCTTCTGAAAACTTAAACGATACCGTTCAGCGTTTAAATGACGCTGTAATAATAGACTCAAAACTAAATGAAAATATAATCCCTTAAGTGTACAATTACGTGAAACAGACAATAGCAAGCGTAAAAGCCATGGCAGAAAACCCAGAAAGTTTCACACAACACTGCAACCTGTATTTTAACTAATCCTCTATGAAAAAAATTGACCTAGCCTGTATTATAGACGACGATCCAATTTTCGTTTTTGGCACGAAAAAGATTTTACAAACAGCGCATTTTAGTGAAGATATTATCGTTTACAATAATGGCGCAGAAGCTTTAAACAATCTTAAAACCATCATTTCAAAAGGTGAAAAACTTCCAGATGTAATTCTCCTGGACATTAACATGCCCATTATGGACGGTTGGCAATTCCTGGAATCCTTTTCAAAAATCAAAACCGCAGAAAAAGTACATATCTATATTGTAAGCTCCTCCCAAGATCCGGAAGATATAGAACGTGCCAGAAACCATAAAGCAGTAGATAGCTACGTAATTAAACCTGTAGCTCTCAATGAAATTATACGAATAGCTGAAGAAATAAGGTCAGAGTAAAATAATTGCGAAATCTAAATTTAATATCCCCCCTCCTTTTCTAAAAAACAAGCTATTTTTGCGCCTATGGCAAGAAAAAATAACAGAGTGATTTTAGAAAACCTCGAAGTGATTGATGCAGGCGCAAAAGGCAAAGCCGTTGCCAAAGCCCCAGATGGAAGGGTTGTTTTTATTGACAATGCCGTGCCGGGCGATGTTGTTACGGTTCAAACTTTCAAAAAGAAAAAAGCTTTTTACGAAGCCTCTGTCCTCTCTATTTCAAAATATTCCGAAAAAAGAGTGGAACCCGTCTGTCCGCATTTTGGCACTTGCGGTGGTTGCAAATGGCAGAATTTGGGTTATGAACACCAACTTTTTTACAAACAAAAAGAAGTTGAACAAAATTTGAAGCGCATCGGTAAAGTTGAATTGCCAGAGTTTCAGCCTATCTTGGGTTCCGAAAAGCAATATTTCTACCGCAACAAAATGGAGTTTTCCTTTAGCGACAACAAATGGCTTACGCTAAAACAGATTAAAAGCGACGAAGTTATCGATAACAAAAATGCCTTGGGTTTCCATATTCCGGGAATGTGGGACAAGATTTTGGATTTGGAAATATGTTACCTGCAAGCCGACCCCAGCAACGCCATCCGCGATTTTATTAAGGCGAAAGCAACGGAATTGAACCTGTCATTCTTCAACACAAGAAATCAGGAAGGATTTTTAAGAACCTTGATGATACGCACTTCCTCAACGGGTGAAACAATGGTTTTGGTTCAGTTTTTTCACGAAGACGAAGAAAATAGAAAGCTGCTTTTAAGTGCAGTTGCCGAAGAATTCCCGCAGATAACTTCCCTTTTATATGTAATCAATTCCAAGGGAAACGATACACTCTACGATCAGGAAATTGAACGTTTCCACGGAAGGGACCATATTTTTGAGGAAATGGAAGGTTTGAAGTTTAAGATAAATGCTAAATCATTTTACCAAACCAACAGCGAACAAGCCTATGAACTTTACAAAATAACCCGCGATTTTGCAGGCTTGAATGGCGATGAACTGGTATATGATCTCTATACGGGAACGGGAACCATCGCACAATTCGTTGCAAAAAACGCGAAAAAGGTGATTGGCATTGAATCAGTTCCTGACGCTATTGAAGCCGCAAAACAAAACGCGAAATTGAATGCTATTGAAAACGTGGAATTCTATGTGGGCGATATGAAAAAGATTTTTAACGAGGAATTTATAAAAACCCACGGAAAACCGGACGTTGTTATCACAGACCCGCCTCGCGACGGCATGCACGCCGATGTTGTTGCTCAGCTATTGAATTTGGGCGCAACAAAAATTGTGTATGTTAGTTGCAATAGCGCAACACAGGCACGCGATTTGGCGCTTTTGGATTCAAAATACAAAGTGACGAAAGTGCAACCCGTAGATATGTTTCCACAGACGCACCACGTGGAAAATGTTGTACTTTTGGAGAAACGCTGATATTTTTAAAAATGGTTAGGACGAAAGGACATAAGACATAGGACAGTTTTGATTTTAGAATAATATTTATTGATTATCCGTAATTATCCAGAAATCTAAGCCCATGTTGATTTTGTCATTCCGACGCAGGAGGAATCTCATTAAGTTTCAGCCCATTATAATTGAATACGGACATTCAAATAATATTATAACATTTTTTAGTATTTTACATGTCCGCCGTAGGATGATCCAATATCAAAAAGACTTAAGTCAGTTAAAATCAAATTATGTTTAAAAGAATAATTCTACTCATCCTCATAATCTTCGCCTTAAAAGGTTGCACTAAAGATGACATCTGCCCAGGCGGTACTGCCACCACCCCAAATTTGGTAATTACCTTCAATGATATTGCGAACCCATTAATCCGTAAAAAAGTAGAGGTTTTGACTGTTCTGACAGACAACATAGATTCTGTGGCTGTCATGAAACTGGTAAGTACCGATTCCATCATAGTTCCGCTCAACACAAATGCCGATACAACAAAATATCTATTTATTCGAAGCTTTATTTCCGAAGCTGGAACTGTTGATAGCATTAACATAGACAAATTGAAATTTGTTTACAGCCGAAAAAACGGTTACGTAAACCGTGCCTGTGGTTTTAAAACCGAATTTGAAAACCTAAAGGCAAATCTGGAAAATGAAGGAACCAAAAACTGGATTGAACAAGTGAATATTAAAAGAGAAACCGTAAATGATGAAAATAGCGCCCACCTTACTGTGCTGCATTAGTATTTTTTGCGGCACGCAAACAATGGTGGCGCAGGATAAGAACGAAACAACCGCAGATACCCTTCCTAAAATTGAAAAATACGGATTGCGCGTTGGGGTAGATTTGGCAAAACCTTTCCGGACCTTGATTGAAGACGGTTATTCCGGTTTTGAGGTTATGGGCGATTTCCGTGTTACCAAAAAGTTTTACGCCGCCGTGGAACTAGGCAACGAAAAGAAAGATTGGGTGGAACCCTACATTTCTTCCAAAACCAGCGGCAGCTACGCCAAAATAGGTTTTGATTACAACGCCTATGAAAATTGGTTGGGAATGGAAAACGCAATTACAATGGGGCTTCGCTACGGTTTTTCAACATTCAAACAAGAACTTCTGAGTTATAGGATATATACAGACAATCCCGCTTTTCCTACCCAAGTAATTTATGATCCGCAAGAATACAGTGGCTTAACGGCACATTGGGCTGAACTGATAATTGGCGTGAAAACTGAAATACTGAACAATCTCTATCTTTCCATAAACGTCCAACTAAAACGAAAAATCACGGAAGACGAGCCCGAAAATTTCGCAAACCTATATATTCCGGGCTTCAACAGAACTTATGATTACGGCAAGTTTGGCGTGGGTTATGGATATTCCGTTTCCTACCTAATCCCAATTTTCAAAAAACAAAATCCTTAGAAAAACGAAATTGAAATCGAAAACGAAACTGAAACCCATTAATATCATTCCAAACTTTGGAAATCAATGAATGACAATTTAAGTTGCAGTTGGCAATTTGACCAAAATATTGAATTTGTCACCCTGAGCGGAGTCGAAGGGTTGAATCTTGAATTTTAAACTATGATAACTTTATACCACAACCCGAGATGCAGTACATCGCGTCAAGCCTTGAACCTTTTGGAGGAAGAAGGGGAAACCATAGAAATTGTGAATTATCTTGAAAATCCGCCATCGCACCAAGTACTGAAACAAGTGATTGAATTGCTCGGAATTAAACCTATAGAATTGGTCCGAACCAAAGAAGATGTATGGAAAGAAAACTTTAAGGACAAAAAACTTACCGACGCCGAAATTATTGACGCAATGATCAAATACCCCAAACTCATCGAGCGTCCCATCGCCATAAAAGGCACACATGCCGTAATTGGTAGGCCTCCGGCAAAAGTGCTGGATATTTTATAGGCTTCTATTTTTAAAGATTAACAGATTCCCTCCTTCACCGGAATAGTTTTAACAGAAAATTAGCAATCCCCAATTAAACCACGGCTATTTTCGCAAGTCAAATGAGTTAAAAAAATTAATGAAATATATCCTCTCCCTTCTGTTTTTGTTCGCCACAACTATTATCCTGGCACAACACCCTGAAAAAAAACAAGTTACCGTAAAAGGAACCATCCTTGAAGATGGCACCAACTATCCGTTGGAGTATTCCACGGTTTCATTTATAAATGCACAAGGAAAGACCATTACAGGTGGGATTACCGATACGGAAGGTAATTACAGCATAGAAGTACCCACGGGCGTTTATACCGTTAAATATGAGTTTATTTCCTATAAAGCCAAACAACTAGCCAACCAGAACCTCACAAAAAATACTACCCTTCCCACGGTAAAATTGGCCTTGGATGCCGCGAGTTTGGATGAAGTGGTTGTACGTGCAGAAACAACCGAAGTACAAATTAGGCTGGACAAAAAAATATACAACATTGGCAAAGATCTTACCGCTGGCGGGGCCACGGTGAGCGATGCCCTCAACAATGTACCCTCCGTAACCGTGGATGTGGACGGCACCATTGCGCTGCGCGGAAATGAAAACGTAAAAATTCTGATAAATGGGAAACCTTCGGCCATTGCCGGTTTCGGTTCCACTGATGCGCTCCGCCAACTTCCCGCAGAAGCCATTGAGCGCGTGGAAGTGATTACCTCCCCTTCCGCACGTTACGATGCCGAAGGAACCGCCGGAATCCTGAACATCATCCTTAAAAAGGAAAAGACACTCGGTTTAAACGGTTCTATCAGCACCAGCATTGGCGTGCCGCTGAACAGTAGTGCTTCGGGAAATATAAACCTACGTACTGATAAATTCAATATTTTTAATACAACGGGTGTTTATTACCGCAATAGTCCCGGTAAAGCTTATTTCGACAACCGGTATTTTCCGCGAACTGTTATAGATACTACAACTGGCGGAACTACAACCGTTCTACCCCAATTTGACCAAGTTATAGAAAACAGGAATTACGGAAGAATGGGAAAAGGTTTCAATACCAATTTGGGGATTGAGTATTTTTTGAGCGATAAATCCTCGGTAACTGCTAGCGGTTTCTACAGAAAAGGCGATGGTGGTGACCAAACTATAAACAATACGGCAAATTACAACAATGGAATTGTTGCGGAACAAAGCGTCCGCAAAGAGAATCAAATTGAGGACGATTCAAATTATCAGTTTTCATTAAACTATGTAAACAATTTCAACGACAAAGGCCATAAACTAACCGCCGATTTTCAATATGACCGTGGCAAGGATTCTGAACGATCGCTAATTACCGAAGAACAGAGCTTGCCCGATTTTGAAATCCTTCCAGCCGAGGATATTCTTAAAAAAGAAGACCAAACCGAATATCTGGCCCAAGCCGATTATGTTTTGCCAATAGGCGAAAATGCCCAGTTTGAAGCTGGTTACCGCGGAAATTTCCAGGAAACAAAAACAGATTATGCCTTGTTTGAAGAAACAGGAACCACTGGTATTTTTGTTCGTAATGACGACCTTTCAAACGTTTTTACTTATGACCAGAATGTGAACGCCGTCTATTCGCAGTACGGAAATAAATTCGGAAAGTTTTCATTCCTTTTGGGGCTTCGCCTTGAAAATACGCAACTCAAAGGAAAGGTTGATGCCGAAAATATTTTGCAGAACATTCCTTTCGACTTAAATTTTGACAAAACTTATACAGGCCTTTTTCCAACAATTAATTTAACCTATGAATTGAAGGAAAACGAAAACATAACACTTGGCTACAATCGTCGTATCAACCGTCCGCGCAGTTGGTATATCAATCCTTTCCCTTCCCGCTCCAGCGAGGCGAATGTTTATCAAGGAAACCCAGATTTGAATCCAGCGTATGCAAGCGCTTTTGATTTAGGTTACTTAAAACGTTGGAAAAAACTTACCCTTACAACTTCACTTTATTACCAACACGAAACCGATGCCTTTGAGCGCGTTCAAGAAGAAACTGACGAAGTAACCAGTAACGGTATCCCCATTATCAGAACATTGCCCATCAATTTATCAACCAATGAGCGTTACGGTTTTGAATTGGGCTTGCTTTACAATCCCTACAAATGGCTCACGCTAAATGGAAGTTTTAACTATTTCCAATTTAAGACGGAAGGTTTTTATAATGAAAAGGATTACGGAGCTGAGAACACGAGTTATTTTGGACGCTTCAGCAGTAAAGTGAAACTTCCCGCAAAAATTGATTGGCAAACCAACGCCTTTTACCGAGGCCCTTCAAACAATGCGCAAACCGAAACCGATGGAATTCTTTCCGTAGATATGGCGATGAGCAAAGATATAATTAACGACAATGCAACTTTGGCCTTAAACGTTAGTGATCTTTTCAACACCCGAAAAAGAAACAGTTTTACCAGCACCGATACTTTTACCAGCGAAAGTGAATTTCAATGGAGACAGCGCCAAGTAACACTTACATTTACCTATCGTTTCAATCAGAAAAAACAACGGCAGCGTCCAACACGGATGAGTGGCGATGACGAAGGTGGATTTGAGGGATAAGCCCAAGGTGGTGAGCTTTTACCCACTGACAAAAGTATTTTATACAAATAAAAAGGGAACCAAATTGGTTCCCTTTTGTTATTAAGTATATATTGAAAAATTATTTCAGTTTTTTGTTTTTCTTTTCCTCACGTTTCATTTTCCAGCTTTCGTAAAGCGACCCACCAATCCAATAAGGAAGGATGCCCACCAAAAAGAACATCAGCCAAAACCCTATGGTCACTACAACCATAATTGCGATAAATCCTAAGTATTGTTCAAAAGTAAACATGATGTGGCTTTTTAAAATGATGGTTCAAAGATAAAAGGTTTTTTTGATAAACGACAACAAAACACTCCGATTTATTCACAACAAATTAACAGCCGTGCGGGTTGAACAACTTTTGGCTTTTCCGTACCTTTGCTTTGTGCACCGAAGCTCTTTGTGCATCGTAGCTTTAGCGTAGTTGCATGGCAAAGGGGTTCAAATAGTTAAAAATAAACCTCCTTGGATTGAAGTGCAATATGTTTTTAAAACAGATTGAAAGTCTGTTTAATTCGTGAAAATCAAAACACTATTAATTGCGGAAATAATTTCAACAGAAAAATAGATTCGTGTACATTCGTGCGATTCGTAGTTAAAATTTATAGCAATTGTAACAAAATATAACAATTTTTAAGACCAATAAATCCTTTCAAAATGCAATACAGAATAGAAAAAGATACTATGGGCGAGGTAAAAGTACCTGCCGATAAACTTTGGGGCGCACAGACAGAGCGTTCCTTTGAAAATTTTAAAATCGGCCCAAAAGCTTCGATGCCGTTGGAAATAATTTACGGATTTGCTTACCTCAAAAAAGCTGCGGCCTACACCAATTGCGAGCTCGGAGTTCTTTCAGAGGAAAAAAGAAATTTGATAGCAAAAGTGTGCGATGAAATTTTAAACGGAAAACACGACGACCAGTTTCCGCTCGTAATCTGGCAGACCGGTAGTGGCACCCAAAGCAATATGAACGTCAATGAAGTGATTGCTAACCGCGCCCACCAACTTGCAGGAAAAATCATTGGGGAGGGCGAAAAAACGCTGCAACCGAATGATGACGTTAACAAATCACAATCCTCTAATGATACCTTCCCAACGGGTATGCACATTGCAGCCTATAAAAAATTGATTGAAACTACCATTCCCGGCCTTGAGCAACTTCAGAAAACACTTTCAAATAAAGCTGAGGAATTTAAAAGTGTGGTGAAAATAGGCCGTACCCACTTTATGGATGCCACTCCCCTAACCCTTGGGCAGGAATTCAGTGGTTATGCCGCGCAACTGCAGCACGGAATCAAAGCGCTGAAAAATACGCTACCGCATTTGGCAGAGCTCGCTTTGGGCGGAACTGCGGTGGGAACTGGTTTGAACACCCCAAAAGGCTATGATGTAAAAGTTGCTGGCTACATTGCCAAATTTACCGACTTACCTTTCGTAACCGCAAAGAACAAGTTTGAAGCCCTTGCTGCGCACGATGCTTTTGTTGAAAGTCATGGCGCATTAAAACAACTGGCAGTTTCATTGAACAAAATAGCAAACGATGTGCGAATGCTCGCCAGCGGGCCCCGAAGTGGCATTGGCGAAATTAACATTCCCGCAAACGAGCCTGGCTCTTCTATAATGCCTGGAAAAGTAAACCCAACACAATGCGAGGCCTTAACAATGGTAAGCGCACAGGTAATTGGCAATGATATGGCAATAACAGTTGGTGGAATGCAGGGCCAGTTTGAACTGAACGTTTTTAAACCAGTTATGGCCGCCAATTTCCTTCAATCTGCACAACTGATTGGCGATGCCTGTGTTTCTTTTGATATCCACTGCGCACAGGGAATTGAACCCAATTACGAAGTGATCAAAAAACAATTGAACAACAGTTTGATGCTCGTTACCGCCTTAAACCCAAAAATAGGTTATTACAAAGCCGCTGAAATTGCGAATACCGCCCATAAAAACGGAACTACCTTAAAAGAAGAAGCCGTAAATCTTGGCTATGTAACCGCCGAAGAATTTGATGAGTGGGTAAAACCGGAAGATATGGTTTAATAGACGGTAGTCAATAGACTTTAGACTGTAGTTTTTGGACCACGAATTCACGAATATTTTTAAATAATTATTCGTGAATTCGTGGTTTTTTAGTTCCTCCTTTGGGGGCTAGGGGGCTTCTTCTTCCCGTAAAACTTCTTATACCTGAAATACGCCACAACACTTAAAATTATAGCAAACAGAGTTATCCACCAAACAAAAGTCGGTGTGGCTGGCGCATCACCACTGGCGTAGGAATGTAGCCCACTTAGGTAAAAATTTACCCCAAAATAGGTCATCATAATGGAAGCATAGGCGAAAAGCGCAAATACATTGAATGTCCAGCGCCCGCGAAGTCCAGGGACCAATCTGGCGTGAATTACAAAGGCGTAAACCATAATACTGATAAGTGCCCATGTTTCCTTTGGGTCCCAGCCCCAGTAACGGCCCCAACTCTCGTTGGCCCATTGGCCGCCCAAAAAGTTTCCTATTGTAAGCAACACCAAACCAACGGTCAGAGCCATTTCGGTAACAACAGTCAGCTCGCTGATGTTGATTTCCATATTTTTATAATTGCCCTTTGTCGTAAAAATCATTAGGAAAAGAGACGTCATCGCCAAAATCATTCCCAGGGTAAACGGCCCGTAGCTCATTACAATTACCGCTACGTGTATCATCAACCAATAGCTGTCCAAAACAGGTTGCAAGTTTGCAATGGAAGGATCTAACCAGTTTTGGTGCGCAACCCAAAGGATTATCGCCCCAGCAAAGGCAGTGGATGCCACGGTTAAATCACTCTTTCTGCCGAAAGCCAATCCGAAGAAGATCGTTGCCCAACCCACATAAACTACAGATTCATAAGCATCGCTCCACGGTGCGTGGCCGCTCACATACCAACGCAGGGCTAGGCCGAGCGTCAACAAAGCGAAGAAAATCCACATCAATATTTTGGAACCTTTTATCAATACTCTCAGTATTTTTCGATCCTTAAAAAGTTGGGCAATTATAAAGACCAACATCAAAATACCGAAAACCGCAAAATATTTGTAAAGCCGGTTGAAAATATCCGCTTCATTATAGATGGTTTCCGCTCGCAATTTGTTTTCAGAAGGCATTACTTCGGCTCCATATTTTTTCTGAAAATTGGTAATGCTTTCCAAAAATTCATTGGCTTGGGTATAATCGCCTGTTTCGCGTGCTTTTTTCAGACTATCAAAGTAGAGCGGAAGTATATTTCGGGCATATAATGAATCCATTCCCTTTAAATTCGCATCGCCTAACTCAGGGTATGAAACCCACTTGTTGCCTTCATCGCCCGGAATTGGAAAGATTTTCAGAATACTTCCGCTTAAGGCGGCATTCAGCAATGAAAAATTTTCGTGTGCCTTAATAAAATCTTTTTGGAACTGGTTTGGATTTGACGTGCGGGTTGCAGCATCCAAATAGGGCTCCAACTTATAGTTTCCCTTTGAATCAAAAAGGTCCAACAACGCAATATCTTTTTGTCCATCTGGCACTCCGGCCACGTGGCGAATGCTGTCATTCCCTCGTTTTAGGGCAATCAGTGGTACTTCAACCCAAAGTCTTGGAAATTCCGTCATCGAGATAAAAACCTGATTGGCGTCTAAACCTTCATAACTGCCACTGCGGCTTATTTTCCGTAACAATTCACTTGCAAAAGTGTTGATGGGCTTCATCCGCCCGTTGTCCTGAATTATTAAATGGCCAAATTTCGCTGCGTGTTCCCTGCTTACGGCATTTGCTTTTATGAGCGAATCTATTTGTTGTTTTGGAACTGTAGTGTGGGCAGGTTCTTTCGCAACTTGCGCCATTCCCGATAGGGAAACGAATAATGCGAGCAACATCGTCATCCTAGCTTTCTTTTTCTTGATGCGGTTGAGGATTTTTTCTAAATTTTTAAAACGGCTACCGTTAAAGAATAGAATTCCCATCAACCCAATATACAACAGAAAATAGCCGATGTAGGTAATCCAAGTTCCCCACCAGTCGTGGTTTACGGACAGGATTGTTCCGCCCTCATCTGGGTCAAAACCCGATTGGAAAAAACGATACCCGTTATGGTCCAGCACGTTGTTCATAAAAATGTCGGCATCAAAATGGGTTTTGTCGGCGTCAATGACCGTCACTTTACTTTTGAAAGAAGAATAGCCTTTCTCAGTACCCGGATATTTTGTGGCAATAAATTTATTCAACGTAATGCTGAAAGGCAAATCGACACTTTCGGAACCGTATCCCATATATACTTTCAATCCCGCAATATCGGTTTCGGTGGGGCTGATAGCCGTACCTTTTCCGCCTAAAAGTTCCACGGTTTTGGTTTCATCTTTTGAGGAAACTTCCAAAATAAGCGCATCTTGGTTTGAAGGCTCGCCCGCTCCCGCTTTCACTACCCCAAATTTTCCTTTGGTAATGGGTTCTGGAACTACAAATGAAATTCCAGCCATTCTGTATAGCGAACGCAGATTAAAAGGCTGCAAACTATCTGCCGCAACTTCACCCTGCATCTGGTCTGCCATTCGCATAAAATTTCCTTCAAAAGGACTGGAAATTGTGTAGTTTCCCTCTTCTGAATACGCAATATTTATTGCGCCTTCAGTAGGTTTGTTTATGGCGAAAAGAATGTTGTGAATGTCTGTTACCTCCCCCACTTTCACCCAGTGGTCGTGGCGTTCGCCGTCTCCCGATTCTACTATTTTAAGATATTCTTCCCCATTTTCAGATTTCGTCAATCCTTCAATTGCACCGCTTATATATTCTTTAAATTTAATGGTTACGGCTTGGCCGTTGTAATCAGTATTGATTGTGAAATTGTTGTTCAGTTTTTCTGAAAGCCGGAGTTTTTTCGGCTTCAATTTTCTGCGTTGTGCCACGCCATCAATCATATAATCGCCGTCTATAAAAACATCCAAATAAGTTTGGTCTGAAAGTATGGAATTTTCTGTTTGCCCTTCGCGTATGTGCATCACCCCTTCAAAACCTATATAACGGGTAACGAAAGCCCCAAAAATTACCAAAATGAAAGCCAAATGCAGCGTCAGCGAGGCCCACATTTTTCGCTTGTGAAGATTGTATCTAAAAATATTCCCTATAAAGTTGATTACAAACAGCAACATAATTGCCTCAAACCACCAAGCGTTGTATATAAGCTCTCTGGTATAGGGCGTTGGCGGACTTTGTGAATCTGAGTCCAGAAAGGTTCCAGCGGCCATTGCAGCGGCAAAAACAAGGAATAAAACGGCTGTTAAACGGGTGGAGAAAAGAACGGAAGCTAACTTTTTAAGCATTACGGTAAATTTTGTGTCAAATTTATACAATTGCACGCATTTACACTACTGAAATCTGTTAACTATTGTTCCTTTTGAGCTGCTTCCTTTCGGGCATTGAAAATATTCAAGTGGATGAAAGTGCCCATATTCCGAGCGCGGTTTATCGCTATTTGCGCGGTTTCACCTTCAAAAAGTTCGTTGACGGTTTCGAACCAAAGATTGATCCACGTTCCAAAGTGGAGCTCGTTAATGGTGTTGCCGCATTTTTTATCCACTTCAACATGGGCGTGCAATGGGTTTCCGAAGTATTTGCGCTTGTAGAGAAGATTGGTTTCCCAAAAATCGGTAAGCAATTCAAGGTGGGTTTTCCAATCGGTTATGATTCCATTGAAAATAGGCCCGAGAAGTGCGTCTTTCCTCACTTTTGAATAGAACGTATTTACAAGCAAAGACACATCCTCGCGGGATTCTATATTCTTTTTTGCCATTTTTTTATAGCAAAGTTATTAAAATCAACAACATATTCACCACCAAACTTACAACAAGCAACCAAAATGCAAATTTCCTGTCGGATCCTGCCAACAAAGCTGCATTGTAGCCCATACAAAGTGAAACACAAAGTGTTAATTCAATGCCAGAAATCAAGGAGGTGCCTTGGGCCAAAACAGTCATAGCCGCAACGGAGCCAATACAACTGTTCAAAATAATGGTCAGCGGAATGTACATATAATAATCACGTTCAAACTCTTGCTGCAATGATTTTATTGATAGAGCCTTCATAATATAATAGTGTTTAGTTTTTAAAGGTGTAAATTTACCACCCTTAACTGACCTTATTTTATGAGGCAAATCATAAAGCGATGATTCCAGAAAATTTGTTGTTGGATTACGGTGCAACTCTTGAAAACATTAATGCTTCCGAAATTATTCTTACTGAAAAAAAACGTGCGGATTTCTATTTTCAGATTAAAACTGGAGAAGTTAAAATGTACAATCTTAATGAGAGCGGTAAGGAATTTGTCCAGGGAATTTTTTACGACGGTGAAAGTTTTGGCGAACCACCACTGTTTGCAGATTTTAAATATCCCGCTTCTGCTTCAGCTGTAAAGACCACGGAACTCTACAAGTTGTCAAAAGCTAAACTGATTGAACTGCTGACCCATAATCCAGAAATAAATTTAAAATTCACACGGGCCTTGGCAAAACGGCTTTACTACAAGGCCACAATTTTAAAGGAAATCTCCGTTCATCCACCAGAACATAGAATACTTGCCTTAATTGATTTTTTGAAGAATAAATACGGTTCTGAAGAACTTTTTCAAGTGGAACTCACACGCCAGCAAATTGCAGATTTAACAGGGCAACGCGTGGAGACAGTAATCCGCGCCATAAAACAATTGGAACAGGAAGGCGAAATAAAACTTATAAAGCACAAGGTATTTCGATGAAAAAAAGAGAAAAGAGAAAAGAGAAAGTCAAAATCATGAACTGTAAGTTCTTTATTCTTTGTTCTTTTCTCTTTATTCTCTATTCTAAAAAAAGCTAAATTCGCACTATGATAAATGTGGTTTTATTAGGTTTCGGAAAGGTGAACAGTCATTTGTTCGATGCTTTATATAAACAAAATGAAGTTACTGTAAAACAGGTATTTAACCGAAATTATATTAAACTCATTTCTCCCTACGAAAACATTCCTTTTACAGATGATGTTTCAAAAATTGAAGATGCTGATGTTTACATTATCGGGATTCCAGATGATGCCATTTCCGCATTTTCCGAAAGTCTGCCATTTCAAAATAAATTGGTAGTTCACACTTCCGGCGGAGTGGCAATGGATGTGCTTTCAAACAAAAACAGAGGCGGTATTTTTTATCCTTTGCAAACTTTTTCGAAACAGCGCAAAGTGGATTTCAAAAGCATCCCAATTTGTATTGAAGCCGAAAATTCAAACGATTTGAAATTGTTGCGAAGTTTGGCAGAAGCCATTTCAGAAAATGTGGTTGAAATTTCTTCGGAAAAAAGAGCAAAGCTGCATCTGGCGGCCGTTTTTGTGAACAATTTTGTGAATCATTTATACCAAATTGGCAGTGAAATTTTAGATAAAGAAAGTCTGCCTTTTGATTTGCTAAAACCCTTAATTTTGGAAACCGCTTCCAAAATTGAAACCCTTTCCCCCAATGAAGCACAGACAGGTCCCACAAAACGAAACGAT
>DAIMFZ010000026.1:0-18122 GCA_036724225.1 Aequorivita sp. | reverse complement strand
AATTGTAAAACATATTGTTGAAGCCCACAATGAGAAAATCTATGTTGAAAGCCAGTTCGGTATTGGCTCTGAATTCTCATTCACCCTGGAAAAGGGAAAATAATTCAGTAAAATTTATAGGTTTTTGTGAAACGGTTTTCAATCCTCTGTAAAATGCAACTTTATTGAGTTTTTCCAGGTTGAATTTTTCTTGTGTGCAGGAAGGCACAATCCTCAGATTTGTAAAACGCTTTGCCAAATATTCCTGTTCGTACTGCCCCGGCGTGGGGATGAAAAACGTTTTTTTTCCAAGTATCGTCAAATCCATAATTGTGGTGTAGCCAGAGCGAGAAATCACGATTTCACTTTTGTTTATGGTGCTTTCCAGCTCCGCGCTAGTCATATAATTCACCGTTTTAATATTTTCGAAATCTTGCCATTTTTGCTCCTTTTCAACAACTCCACGGACCATTAAAATGTTTTTTTCGGTTCCTTTAAAAGTTTCTTTCAATTTTTCCTCAAGCAAGGTGCGCTGTGGTTCGGGTCCAGAAAGTAAAATGAGAATATCTATGGTTATTAAAACTTCCATTTTTTTCATTCTGCTTAAAATGCCAATGTATTCAACACGGAAAGTTTTTTGTTTCAAGTGTCCTAATTTCCCGCTGAGGTTCAACACCATATCATCAACATCTGGCACCCAGCACACGTCAAATTTTTTAATAATATTTTGATGAATTTTACTGCTGAAGTAGGAAGTGCTGCCTGTTAAAACATTTAATTGGTGCGTCATAAATACGGAAGGAACTGCTGCATTCCGCATCCCAAAGCGATTGTCGCTAATTATTCCGTGTATTTTTTCTTCGGTAACAAGCTGTTTCACGATTTTTTTTTCATCCGAAATATTTCTTTGAATACTTGGCAATTTCAGCAACATTTTCCATTTAAAATGACTTCCCTTTTCGGGATAGGTAATGTTGTAAGAGGGCAATTCCAAAGATTCCAATTCTGGGAATTCTTTCTGAATCAGCAAAAGAGCGCTCCCGTCTGAAGCTATTAAAACATTGAAGTTATGTTCCAACAAAGCGCGAATTATAGGTATGCAACGCGCAGCATGGCCCAAACCCCAGTGCAAAGGAGCAACTAATATGGTTTTCTTTTTCAACATAAAAACAAAGGTAGCAATAATTGCCACGGTGGTATATTTCCTTAATTTTGTCAACTGAATTGGGAAGTGCGAAATTGGAAAAGTAATTTTCAACTTTTCAATCTTGAATCTTGAATCTTGAATCTTGAATCAAATCTGTGGGAAGCAAAAACAAACTGAGACGCTTTAGGGAAAACGAAACTTTTTCGAACGTTGTGCAACCTTCGCGCGAAGAAGTGTTGACCGATGCTCTGAAACTGAAAGGAAACTGGCGAAAAGATTTCTTCAAAAATAACAATCCCTTGGTTTTGGAACTTGGTTGCGGCAAAGGCGAATACTCAGTTAACCTTGCAAAGGCTTACCCCGAAATAAATTTTTTGGGAATAGACATTAAAGGTGCCCGCTTTTGGCGTGGCGCTAAAATTGCTTTGGAAGAAAACCTGCAAAACGTAGGCTTTTTGCGGACACAAATAGAACTCGTGGATTATATTTTTGACGAGAATGAAATTGATGAAATTTGGATAACTTTCCCAGATCCACAAATAAAATACAAACGCACCAAGCACCGTTTAACTAACGAGGATTTTCTTCAGAAATACAAAAAAATTCTAAAACCAGAGGGAGTTGTTCACCTTAAAACCGACAGCGAATTTATGCATGGCTATACTATTGGCCTGCTTCACGGTCGGGATGAATTGATTGAATATGCCCATCACGATGTATACGGTAGCCAAGGCGCGCCGGAAGCTGTTACCAATATTCAAACTTTTTATGAAAAACAATATCTTGAAATTGGGAAAAAGATAACCTATATTCGGTTTAGATTCCGTTCCATATAAATTCAGTATATTCACAAAAACAACCGCCCTAAATGGCACTATTTTACAACTTACTTATAGGTTTTTTTGGGTCATTTGTTGGGGTGCTTCCACCGGGCTTAATAAATATGTATGCCGCCAAAATAAGTATGAAGGAAGGTAGAAAAAGGGCGCTACTTTTTTCGGTTGGGGTTTGCATTACGGTAATGCTTCAAACAATCATCGCGCTCTTACTCGCTCGTTATATTGGAAGGCATCCCGAGGTAGTTAGCATGCTCCAAAAAGTAGCTTTGGGCATATTTATAAGTCTTACAATTTACTTTATTTTTATTGCAAAGGACACTCGAAGGGAAATGCGCGATCACAATGAAAACTCTAAAAGAAACCGTTTCTATTTGGGTATTTTTATTGCAATCTTAAATTTGCTGCCAATACCATATTGGATCTATCTCAGCATAACTTTTTCGTCCTTTGGAGTGTTTTCTTTTTCGCAACCCGCACTTTGGATAGCTGTAATTGCTTCTGGAATAGGCACTTTTGCATGTTTAGCTTTGTACGTTCAATTTTTTAGGCCTAAAGAGCATTCGCATAAACTTAGCCTAAATATGAATTATGTTATTGGCATTGTTACCGCGGCCATTTCTGTAATAACACTTTTTAAAATTTTAAAGGAATTCTAAATATGGCCAACGAAGGTTTTTTTGAAAAAGTCTTTCAAGTAGTAGCACTTATTCCTTATGGAAGGGTTACTTCGTATGGCGCAATTGCAAGGTATTTGGGTGCTACCGGAAGTGCCCGAATGGTAGGTTGGGCCCTAAACGGAAGCAACAAAGCAGACGTTCCCGCTCAGCGTGTTGTAAATAGAAATGGTTTACTGACAGGTAAACATCATTTTCAAGGCACAAACCTTATGCAGCAACTTTTGGAAAGCGAAGGAATTGAGGTGGTCGATAACAAAATCCAAAATTTTGAAAAGTATTTTTGGGATCCAATGAAGGAACTTTAAAATGGTTCAGGATTCAAAATCCATATCGAGCAATTACTTCTCAATTTCTTTAAGTGAATATTTTCCTAATTTTCAAATCCTGTGGCCTGAGAATACAAATAATAGAAAATACTCTCATTTATTATTTACTGCAAACTACAATTGAACACTGCATACTTTTTTAGTATATTTGCACTTTAGAATGAATCTAAATATTACAATAAAAGAATGAGCATTTCAAAACAAGATATCCTAAAAGCCCTTGAAACCATTACGGCGCCGGGCGAAGGGAGAAATATGGTAGAGAGTGGTGCTGTGCAAAATGTAGTGACTTTTGCAGACGAAATAATCGTAGATCTAAAACTTTCCACGCCAGCACTTCACATAAAAAAACGCGCTGAGGCTGATATTATTAAAACAATTCACGAAAAAGTGGATGCCAATGCCAAAGTGCAAGTGAACATAAAGGTTGAAGCACCTGCAAAACCAAAAAATCCGAACCTAATAAAAGGGAAACCAATCCCTGGAATCCAGAATATAGTTGCTGTAGCTTCGGGAAAAGGTGGCGTTGGGAAATCAACAGTTACGGCAAATTTGGCAATTACACTTTCAAAAATGGGTTTTAAGGTTGGGATTTTGGACGCCGATATTTACGGCCCGTCCATCCCAATAATGTTTGATGTGGCAATGGAGAAACCACTTTCTGTAAATATTGGCGGGAAAAGCAAAATGAAACCAGTTGAAAACTACGGAATAAAAATACTTTCCATCGGCTTTTTCACCCAACCAGACCAAGCCGTTATTTGGCGTGGGCCAATGGCTGCAAAGGCGTTGAACCAACTTATTTTTGACGCCGCTTGGGGTGAATTGGACTTTATGCTGATTGACCTTCCTCCCGGAACAGGCGATATTCATTTAAGCATAATGCAGTCCTTGCCAATCACTGGGGCGGTTGTGGTAAGTACCCCACAAAATGTGGCTTTGGCAGATGCCCGGAAAGGGGTGGCGATGTTTAGACAAGAAAATATTGACGTTCCCGTTTTGGGGATTATTGAAAATATGTCTTATTTCGTTCCCGCTGAACTTCCAGAAAATAAATACTATATATTTGGAAAAGAGGGCGCCAAGCATTTGGCGGAGGATTTGGGTGTACCATTTTTAGGAGAAATTCCATTGATCCAAAGCATTCGCGAAGCGGGCGATGTGGGAAGGCCAGCAGCACTTCAAACTGCTACCCAAACTGAGGAAGCATTTGAAGCAATTACAAGAAATGTAGTAGAAGAAACCGTTCGCAGAAACGAAAATCTTCCCCCTACTGAAGCTATAAAAATTACAACAATGGCAGGTTGCAGTGCCGTAAAAAAATAATATGACAACGCAGGAACTAACAATGAAAATAGAAGAAGCATTGGACGAGATCCGTCCATTTTTGCAGAATGATGGTGGAGATATTTCACTTGTTTCCATTGAAGATGGAAAAATTGTGAATGTACAGTTGCAAGGAGCTTGTGTGGGCTGTTCCGTAAATCAAATGACGCTGAAAAGCGGTGTGGAAATGACTATTAAAAAGTATGCGCCACAAATTGAAAAAGTTGTTAGTATTTCACAATAATGACAATCGTCATTTATGCTGAACTATTTCACAACTATTTTTGAACCAAAATTAAGAGAGCCTCTTTCATGATAAAAACAGATATTCTCATAATTGGCGCGGGTCCCACTGGACTTTTCGCCGTTTTTGAAGCAGGATTACTTAAATTGAAATGTCATTTAATTGACGCACTTCCACAACCTGGTGGACAGTGTTCTGAAATATATCCAAAAAAACCAATCTACGATATTCCCGGTTTCCCAGAGATACTTGCAGGCGATTTGGTCAACAATTTGATGAAACAAATTGAACCTTTCCAGCCTGGTTTTACTTTGGGCGAACGTGCAGATACTATTGAAAAACTGGAGGATGGTTCCTTCATCGTTACTACCGAAAAAGGCACAAAACACCATGCTCTAATAGTTGCCATTGCGGGCGGATTGGGAAGTTTTGAACCGAGGAAACCGCCTATCAGCCATCTTGCAGATTTTGAAGATAAAGGCGTGGAATACATTATCCGTGATCCCGAATTGTACCGCGATAAAAATGTGGTCATTTCCGGTGGTGGTGATTCTGCTTTGGATTGGAGTATTTTCTTAACGAATATTGCAAAAAGCGTAATGCTAGTCCACAGAAGAAATGAATTCCGAGGTGCTTTAGATAGTGTTGAAAAAGTACAGGAACTGAAAAATCTTGGAAAGATTGAATTGATAACTCCTGCCGAAGTTGTTGGCCTGGTTGGGAACAATAAATTGGAAGAAGTGGTTATAAAACAAGGCGCTGAAGTTTTCAACCGTGAGTGCGATCATTTTATTCCACTATTCGGATTGGCCCCAAAGCTCGGTCCAATTGCTGATTGGGGACTTGAAATTGAAAAGAACGCAATTAAAGTCAATAATGCTTTAGACTATCAAACCAATATTCCCGGAATTTATGCCATTGGCGATGTAAACACATATCCCGGAAAACTTAAATTGATTCTCTGCGGTTTCCATGAGGCAACATTAATGTGCCAAAGTGCTTACCAACGTATTTTCCCAGATAAACGTTATGTTATGAAATATACAACCGTTGGCGGTGTGGAAGGTTTTGACGGCAGTATAAAAGAAGCGCCGAAAGCTGTTGTAAAATCTATTGATTAAGCCCCCTAACCCCCAAGGGGGAAACGAAAATCCATAGGTCTGCTAAACTTTTAAACTTATCGACTTATCAACTTTTTATGAAAGACATCAAAATTACAATCACGGATCGTCAAGGTGTTAAACATCAAGTTGATGCGCCTACGGATATGAACATGAATGTAATGGAGCTTGTTCGTTCCTATGAATTGGCCCCTGAAGGAACTATAGGTATCTGCGGTGGAATGGCGATGTGCGCCTCTTGCCAATGCTATGTTTTGAGCAATCACGAACTTCCCGAGATGAGCTACGATGAAGATTTGATGCTTTCCGAAGCCTTTAATGTGAAAGACAACAGCCGTCTTAGTTGCCAGATTTTTATAAAGGAAGAACTCGACGGTTTGGAAGTGGAGCTTGCACCGGAAGTTTAAGAGATTATATGTACACAAGTTGAAAAAACCTCACAGGTCTCGAAGACCTGTGAGGTTTGTGTTAGATATATATTCGCAAATAATTTATAAAAAAGCGTTCAGCCCAGTAATATCCAATCCTGTTATCAGCAAATGGATATCATGAGTTCCTTCATAAGTAATAACGCTTTCAAGGTTCATCGAGTGGCGCATAATGCTGTATTCGCCAGTAATGCCCATTCCACCGAGTATTTGTCTTGCTTCACGGGCAATTGTAATTGCCATATCCACATTGTTGCGTTTTGCCATGGATATCTGCGCGCTGGTTGCGGTTCCTGCATTTCGCATTACACCCACACGCCAAGCCAATAATTGTGCTTTGGTGATTTCAGTAATCATTTCAGCAAGTTTTTTCTGCTGAAGTTGGAATTGCCCTATCGGTTTTCCAAATTGCATTCTTTCTTTTGAATAGCGAAGCGCAGTGTCATAACAATCCATCGCAGCACCAATAGCACCCCAAGCAATTCCGTAACGTGCAGAATCCAAGCACCCAAGCGGCGCGCCTAAACCTGATTTGTTTGGAAGTAGGTTTTCCTTCGGAACTTTTACATTGTCAAAAATAAGCTCGCCTGTTGCCGAAGCACGAAGCGACCATTTGTTGTGTGTTTCAGGAGTTGAAAAACCTTCCATTCCACGTTCCACAATCAAACCGTGGATTCTTCCTTCTTCGTTTTTTGCCCAAACCACTGCAACCTGTGCAAAAGGTGCGTTGCTGATCCACATTTTGGCACCGTTCAAAAGATAATGGTCCCCTTTTTCTTTAAAGTTGGTAATCATTCCGCCGGGATTGCTTCCGTGGTCTGGCTCGGTAAGACCGAAACAGCCCATCCATTCCCCCGAAGCGAGTTTGGGTAAATATTTTTTGCGTTGTTCTTCGTTTCCGTATTTCCAAATCGGGTACATAACTAATGAAGATTGAACTGAAGCAGTACTGCGAACTCCGCTATCGCCACGCTCAATTTCCTGCATAATCAATCCGTAGGAAATCTGGTCCAGCCCTGCGCCGCCGTATTCTTCTGGAATGTATGGGCCAAAGGCGCCAATCTCGGCAAGGCCGCTGATTATCTGTTTTGGAAATTCTGCCTTTTGGGCGTATTCCTCTATGATGGGCGATACGTCCCGCTTTACCCAATCGCGGGCGGCTTGGCGTACCAATTTGTGTTCGTCGGAAAGTAATTCGTCAAGGTTGTAATAATCTGGAGCTTCGAATAAATCTGGTTTCATATTCAATATTTTAAAGGAGTACAAATGTAGAAATCACAACTATATACACCTACATTTTCAGGTAAAAATCCTGCACTAGATTTTTGTATTCTTCGGTGTAATTATGTCGAGAAGTTTCTATGGTAAGGTTTTCAATTTTTGGAGAAGAGTTTTCAAATGAAAATTCCAGCATACTTCTTTTTTCCTCGGAAGTATCATTGCCACGAACTCTGCAGATTCTGTTTGGAAACAGATTTACTTCCGAAGCCATTGCAATAAAATTTTCTTCTTCTTTCCGAGGAATGATAACTGCAAAAATTCCTTCATCGGAAAGCAATTGCGAAGCACTTTCAATCAATTCGTCAAAGGGAAGGGCGTCGTTAAAACGCGCGACATCACGAGATTCATCGGTAGTTTTGTAGTCTTCGGAATAAAATGGTGGATTGGAAATGATGAGATCGTATTTATCGTCAATCTCCTCAACAAATTCTTCCAAAGAGGCGTGATAGCAAAATAGCCTATCGCCCCACGGTGAGTTTTCAAAATTGTCAACACATTGTTCGAAAGCGTTTTCGTCAATTTCAATAGCGTCCACCATTTCAGCGTTGGAACGCTGGGCAAGTTGAAGTGCAATAATCACCGTGCCGGCTCCAATATCAAGAATTGAAAACGGATTGTTTTCCACCGAAACCCAAGCTCCGAGCAAAACCCCGTCCGTGCCTATCTTCATTGCACAGCGGTCCTGTTCAACGGTGAATTGCTTAAATTTAAAAGGCTTCAATGGATTTTGGATTAACGATTTCGGATTGAAAATATTTGGATTTTGGAATTTGTTTTTTGGGATTTATTTGGAATTTGGTGCTTGAAATTTGAAATTTCCTCCTAAAGGTACATTTCAATCAACCCTTCCGGCACATCCAAAAGTATGGTTTTGTTTTCCCGATCCACTTTTTTTATGAAATGGTCTATCATTGGTATCAAAATTTGCTTTCCATCCCGATCAATTTCAAACAAGGCTTGTGAAGTGGTGTCGTTAACACCGGTAATTTTGCCAATTTTCCCGAAGGATTGATCTTCCGCGGTAAACCCGATTATTTCGTGAAAGTAGAATTTGTTGCCAGAAAGTTTTGGAAGGAATTCCAAAGGAAGGTATAGGCGAGCTCCAATTAGAGCATTTGCTCCCTCTTCATTTTTTACATCTTCAAAACGCACTCGCAACAGTTCACTTTTGTGCAACGAGCTTTCTGCAATAAAAAATGGAATCAGGTTTTTGCGTTGTTCCACAAAAACCGATTCCATTTCGGTAAAAAGTTCAGGTTCGTCTGTATCTAATTTTATAAGCAGCTCCCCTTTAAAGCTATATTTTTTAACGATTTTGCCCAAGTAGAAGCAGTTCTCCTTTTGCATCGTTTTAAAATTTATGCTTTTTCCCCTTCGTCTTCCGTAGCTTCAGCGGAGGAAGGTTCGCCCTCTGTAGCTTCAGCAGAAGGTGTTTCCTCTTCATTCGCTTCTTCAACAGTTGCTTCGGTAGTTTCTTCAGCTTTTTTTGTATCTGCTTTCGCTTCTTCTTCCACTTCATCAATGGTTTGGGCAGTTTCTGCTACAGGAGCTTCAGTAGTTGCATTGGCTTCTTCAACAGCTTCTTCTGCTGGAACAGCGGCGGTGGCGGCATCAGCAGCACGTTTTTCGTTTACGGCTTTTTCAGCAATAAGTCTTTCGGCTTTTACTTTTTCCTTAGCTTCAGAAAGTGTTGATTTTTTGTGGTCAATTGAACCTTTTTTGCTTTCCAACCACTCGTTGAATTTTGCCTCAGCTTGTTCTTCGGTCAAAGCACCTTTGCGAACGCCACCAGCAAGATGGTTTTTCATCAAAGCACCTTTGTAAGAAAGAATAGCACGTGCAGTATCTGTAGGTTGTGCCCCATTTTGAAGCCACTTTACTGTGCTGTCCACATTCAGGTCAATCTGTGCAGGGTTTGTTGTTGGATTGTAAAATCCTAATTTTTCAAGAAATTTACCATCTCTTTTGCTACGTCCATCCGCAGCGATAATCCAGAAATAAGGCTTACCTTTCTTCCCGTGTCTTTGTAGTCTGATTTTTACAGGCATATTTTAAAATTAATTTTTGGGGTTCCCGACCCCGGTTATTAAGGACGGCAAAGATAATATATTTTCTTTTTGAAATTCAACCAATTAAAGTTTTTATTTTACATTTGTCAAAATCCCTAAAGACCCCCTTAACCGATGAAAAAATTTCTTTTTATTTTTTTGGCCGTTTTTTCGCTCATTTCCTGCGAAGATATACAAAACAATGAAGTTGCACTACAGGCAAAAGTGGACGATAGGCTATACATATCAGCGGATACTCGCGCTGTGTTAAATGATGATGGAAGCCTTACAATACAGGGTTTTACTGAGGACGAATCTTTAACAATTCAACTTTCGAGCTTGAAAAAAGGCAATTTTGAGATTGCCGAAGGCCGTCCCAATTATGCGATTTTTGAAGATTTTGAAGGAAATATATACACCACCAAGCCTAACGGGGAAGGAATGGTGACCATTTCAGATTTGAATGAGAACAATAAAACAATTTCTGGCACTTTTAACTTTAATGCCTTTCTTCCGGGCATTGACACCATTTATGTTTCTCGCGGTACGCTTCACAATGTGCCTTATTCCAGCGGGGAGATTCCAGATCCAAGCAATGCGGGAACGTTTAGTGCCAATGTGAACGGAAATTCCTTCATCCCCATTATTGTTACGGCCCGAAATACGGGTAATACAATTATAACTTCCGGAAGCACGGCCAATGCCACAATAGCAATTTCTGTAACTGCAAGTGTGGAACCGGGAGACTATACTTTGCCAAGAGGAGGATTTGCGGCAAAATACCAAGGCATAACAGGGCCAGAGGCTACCGCAGAGGGTCTAATAACAATTCTCGATCATGACTTAACCGCAAAAACCATAAAAGGAACTTTTTCTTTTCTTACAAACCGTTCAGAAATTACTGAGGGCAAGTTTGAAGTGGCGTATTAATGAGAACAGCGATATAGAATAAAATTTAAAGCCGTTCCCAAAAAAGGAACGGTTTTTTTGTGAACAACTCGTGATAATTTTACTTCCCAAAAGCAACGGGTTTTTCTATTTTTACTCCCTCGGTTCAGTATTCAGTATTTCAGATCCCGCGACTCATAACTCATAACTCGCCACTCATAACTAAAAAATGTTTTTAATCTTTGACACAGAAACCACAGGCCTTCCTAAACGCTTCAACGCTCCTGTTAGCGATAGCGACAATTGGCCGCGCTGTGTACAGATTGCGTGGCAGTTGCATGATGCAATGGGAAATTTGTTGGAACGTCAAGATTATTTGGTGCGTCCCGAAGGTTTTAACATTCCCTTTGATGCCGAAAAAATTCACGGAATTTCAACCGAATTAGCAACCGCTGAAGGAATTTCTTTGGAAGTGGTTATTGAAAAATTTAAAACAGTACTTTCAAAAACAAAATTCGTCGTTGGCCAAAATTTGGATTTCGACCTTAAAATTATAGGTGCGGAATTTTATAGATTGGGAATTGAAAACCCATTGCCCAAAATGAAGGTTTTGGACACTTGTACCGAAACTACCGCCCAGCTCTGCCAACTTTCCGGCGGTCGCGGCGGTAAGTTCAAACTACCAAACTTAACGGAACTTCACGAATTCCTTTTCAATGAACCTTTTGCCGAGGCGCACAACGCCACGGCAGACGTGGAAGCCACGACCCGTTGCTTTTTGGAATTGGTACGTCGCAGGATTTTCACAAAAGAGGAACTTGACGTTCAGCCGGATTATTTCGAGAACTTTTCCGCAGATAATCCGGAAACAATTCAATTGATTGGGCTGGAGCACATAAATCTTCAAAAAGCTTCCGAGAAAATAAGAAAGCAAATGCAAGCTGTTTCGGAATCGGAAGAAATTTCATCCGAAGAGATAAAGGGAAACATCGCCACGCTTGAAGACGCTCCGTTTGTGCACCTTCACAACCACTCGCAGTTTTCCATTTTGCAATCCACATCTAGCACTTTGGATTTGGTAAACGCGGCCGTTGAGAATAAAATGCCCGCAGTAGCCATCACCGATTCGGGCAATATGATGGGTGCGTTCCACTTTGTGCAGGCGGTCAATAATTACAACAAAGCCCTTACGGAATCGCCTAAAAATGAAGAAGGAGAAACATTAACAGAACCCCTAAAAGCAATAGTGGGGTGCGAATTTTTTGTTTGCGAAGACCATCTCAACAAAAACCACAAGGACAATGGCTACCAAATTGTAATGCTCGCCAAAAACAAAAATGGCTACCACAATTTAGCGAAAATGGCTTCCATTGCATACATAGAAGGTTTTTATTACGTGCCACGGATTGATAAAAATATAGTTGAAAAATACAAAGAAGACATCATCGTTCTAACGGGAAGTCTTTACGGTGAAGTACCGGGAAAAATTCTCAACATAGGCGAAAACCAAGCAGAGGAAGCATTACTTTGGTGGAAAGATCAATTTGGGGAAGACCTTTATGTTGAAATAATGCGCCACGACCAAGAAGATGAAAAACGCGTAAACGACGTTTTGGTGGAAATGGCAAAACGGAACAACGTAAAAATCGTAGCTTGTAACAACACCTATTATATTAAGAAGGAAGACGCGAACGCCCACGATATTTTGCTCTGCGTAAAAGACGGCGAAAAGCAGGCGACCCCCATTGGTCGTGGCCGTGGCTATCGATATGGTTTACCCAACCAAGAGTATTATTTCAAAGGGGAGGACGAAATGAAGGCCCTTTTCAATGACCTTCCAGAAGCCATACTGAATATTAAAGAAGTGGTTTCAAAAGTAGAACCCTTCTCTTTGCACCGCGATGTTTTGCTTCCCAATTTCGGAATTCCCGAAACGTTTTTAATTCCTGATGATGTAGATGGCGGCAAGCGTGGTGAAAATGCTTATTTACGCCATTTAACTTACGAAGGCGCCAAAAAACGTTACCCAGAATTGATTGAGGTTTCCTATGAAGCCTTAACAGATTCCGAAATTCCCGATGGTGCTTCCGCTCGGGTTAAGGAAATAAAACAACGCCTCGATTTTGAATTGAAAGTAATTGCAAATACGGGTTATCCAGGCTACTTTTTGATAGTGCAGGATTTCATTGCCGAAGCCCGAAAAATGGATGTTTCTGTAGGTCCAGGCCGTGGCTCGGCGGCGGGAAGTGCGGTGGCCTACTGTTTGGGAATCACCAATATCTGCCCCATAAAATACGATTTGCTTTTTGAGCGTTTCCTAAATCCGGATCGTGTCAGTATGCCCGATATCGATATCGATTTTGACGACGAGGGCCGAAGTAAGGTTATGGATTACGTAATCAATAAATACGGCAGCAACCAAGTGGCGCAAATAATTACTTACGGAACTATGGCCGCCAAATCTTCCATCCGCGATACCGCACGAGTTTTGGATTTGCCGTTGAACGAAGCCGATAGGATTGCAAAACTCATCCCAAATATGACCAAACTGAACAAAATTTTCGGTTTGGGCGATGCGGAATTGCGAAGCCGTTTCCGAAGCGATGAGCTTCCGAAGGTAATTGAGCTGTTGACGCTTTCCGAAGGAAATAATTTGGAAGCACAGACCATCAACCAAGCAAAGATTTTGGAAGGTTCCGTTCGGAATACCGGAATCCACGCTTGTGGCGTAATCATTACGCCCAGCGATATTACCGATTTTGTTCCCGTGGCAACGGCTAAGGATAGTGATTTATATGTCACACAGTTTGATAACTCTGTGGTGGAAAGTGCGGGCTTGTTGAAAATGGATTTTCTCGGCCTGAAAACGCTCACCTTAATAAAGGATACCGTAAAACTCGTAAAACACAAACACGATATAGACCTGGATCCAGACTATTTTCCGCTGGATGACGAAAAGACTTATGAACTTTTTCAAAAGGGCGAAACCGTTGGTATTTTTCAGTACGAATCTGCCGGAATGCAGAAATATATGAAGGAATTGAAGCCCACCGTTTTTGCAGATTTAATAGCGATGAACGCGCTGTACCGTCCGGGGCCAATGGATTATATTCCCAGTTTTATCCGACGTAAGCATGGCGAGGAAGAAATAGAATACGATTTGCCAGCAATGAAGGGTTATTTGAAAGAAACTTACGGCGTAACGGTCTATCAAGAGCAGGTAATGCTTCTTTCACAGAAATTGGCTGATTTTACCAAAGGTGAAGCGGACCAGTTGCGAAAAGCGATGGGGAAAAAACAAAAATCGGTGCTCGACAAAATGAAGCCGCAGTTCGTTGCCCAAGCCTCCGCAAAAGGCCACGACCCCGAAACACTCGAAAAAATCTGGAAAGATTGGGAAGCTTTTGCGAGCTACGCTTTCAATAAATCTCACTCCACTTGCTACGCTTGGATTGCTTATCAAACTGCCTATTTAAAAGCACATTATCCCGCTGAATATATGGCGGCGGTGCTGAGCAACAATATGAGCGACATAAAACAAGTCACCTTTTTTATGGACGAATGTAAACGGATGGGCCTTACTGTTTTGGGTCCGGATGTGAATGAATCCTTTCACAAATTTACAGTAAACGACCAAGGCGCCATCCGTTTCGGGATGGGTGCGGTAAAAGGCGTTGGCAGCAGTGCCGTGGCTACTATTGTGAAACACAGGAAAGACGGAAAGTACAAATCGGTTTTTGATTTGGCGAAGCGGATAGATTTGCGTTCAGCCAATAAAAAGGCTTTTGAAAACTTAGCGCTGGCGGGCGGTTTTGACAGTTTCGACACGCATCGCGCCCAATACTTGCACCACGATGGCGATGGAGTGATGTTTATTGAAAAAGTATTGCGCTATGCAGCAAAATATCAAGAAACGCAGAACTCTGCGCAGGTAAGTCTTTTTGGCGATGCCAGTGAAGTACAAATTCCCGAGCCCGAAGTTCCGCCTTGCGAGGAATGGGGCACGATGAAAAAGCTGAAACAGGAGCGCGAAGTGGTTGGCGTATATATTTCGGGCCATCCATTGGACGATTTCAGAATGGAAATGGACAGTTTCACCAATTGCAAGGTTTCAGAGTTTAACCATTTGGAGGATTTTCTAAATAAAGAATTGTGTTTTGGGGGCGTTGTGAGCGATGTGCAGCATAGAGAAACAAAAGCCGGAAAAGGTTGGGCTATTTTTACGGTAGAGGATTACGAAGACAGTTATGATTTTAAGATTTTTGGGGAGGAGTATTTAAAATGGCGTCATTTCTTGGTTCCGAATTCCTTCATTTTTGGGCGTGTTTTAGTGAAAGAAGGATGGACCAATCGAGAAACTGGTAAAAAGGGTGAGCCACGACTTCAGTATAACAGCATCCAACTGCTTCACGATGTGATGGAAACCCATAGCAAAAAACTGACGCTCAAAATTCCTTTAAGTGATTTGAAAGATGGACGGATTGATTCACTCAAAAAACTGATAAAAATCCATAAAGGTGAGAAACAATTGTTTTTTGTGGTTTATGAAAACGAAGAAAAAATACAGCTTACAATGCCCAGCAGAAAGCATAAAGTAAATATTTCAAAAAAATTACTTGACGAACTAGGGTTGGAACAAATACGATATAAGTTGAATTAATGTTCTTTGAATAAATAACGTATAGGTCTCTGTGATCTTTGAGGTTTGATTAAAAAATAACAATAGAAATAAACAATACATCCATTTCCTAAACATATATTAACCCAGTAAGTTTTCGCAAAAAAAAGGACTACTTTTGTGAAATCATTAAAAAACAAAGATTATGGCATTAGAAATAACAGACGCAACATTTGAAGAAACGGTTTTAAAAAGTGACAAGCCGGTATTGGTTGACTTTTGGGCAGCCTGGTGCGGACCTTGCCGAATGGTAGGCCCCATCATTGAAGAAATAGGTAAAGAATATGAAGGCAAAGCTGTGGTAGGAAAAGTAGATGTAGATGCAAACCAAGAGTTTGCCGCAAAATATGGCGTACGTAACATACCGACCGTTTTGGTTTTCCAAAATGGTGAAGTTGTAGGCCGTCAAGTGGGCGTAGCCCCAAAGAATGTTTACGCTGAGGCGATTGATTCGCTTTTGTAAAATATTTTGAGCAATAAAAATTAAAGACAAAAAGGCTTGGCGTATTGCTGGGCCTTTTTCTATATTAGTCGAAATGTCCAGTCGAGCGCAGACGAGGCCTATTTTTGAAATAACAAGCTAATAAAAACCCCTCCCGACTGCGCTTGGGAGGACAGACCACAAACTATGGAAAAAACAAATAAAGTACAGGATAAAATTGACAGTAAATTATTAGAGGAACGCAAAGTGTTCCTTTGGGGAATGGTAGACGACAAAAGCGCACGCCATGTGGTAGACAGGATGATGTACCTGGACGCACTTAATCACGACGAAATAAAATTTTACATTAACAGTCCGGGTGGCTATGTTACTTCAGGGTTTTCTATTTACGATACTATTCGTGAAATAAAAAGTCCAGTTTCAACCATTTGTACTGGTCTGGCGGCCTCAATGGGAAGTATTTTGCTTTCCGCTGGCCAAAAAGGGAAACGGTTTATACAGCCGCATGCACGTGTAATGATTCACCAACCGAGTGGAGGCACACGTGGAGTTGCAAGCGATATAGAAATCACGGCGCAAGAAATTTTGAAAACAAAGGAGATCAGCGCACGGATTTTGGCCGAAAACTGTGGACAGAAATTTGAAAAAGTAATGAAGGATTTCAACCGCGACCATTGGATGGGTGCCGAAGAATCTGTTGCATACGGAATTGTGGATAAAATTTTAAAATAGTAATTATGAAAAAAGTTGCCTTGGTATTTGGAATTGCTGCAATCACATTTGTTGGTTGCAAGAATGGCGAAAAGAAAGAAATTTCTTCGGAAGAAACAATGGAAACCGTGGATTCAACTATGGTGGATTCCCACAATTCTGAAACCTCACTCGATTGGGCGGGAGTTTATGAAGGCACCACGCCCTGCGCGGATTGCGAGGGTATTAAAACCGTTTTGGAACTGAAAAGCGACAAAACCTTTATACTGTCGCAGACCTATCTCAGTGGATATGAAGAAAAACAAAAAGAGATAGGAGAAGAAGGTAGTTTTTCTTGGGACGACACTGGCTCAAAAATTATTTTAAAAACGAAGGATGGAACTATTCAGTTTAAAGTGGGCGAGAACCAATTGAGTATGTTGGATATGTCCGGCAATCTGATTACTGGCGAATTGGCGGATTTTTATATTCTAAAGAAAAAAGTCCCATAAACCACATAGAGGGGAAACCAATCCTTTGCACAATGTGAATATAGAGAAAGAAATCAATAACCCTTCGGCTGCACTCAGGGTGACAAGGTGAATATAGAAAAAGAAATAAACGACCCTTCGGCGAAGTTTATGTTGAGCGAAGCCGAAACACTCAGGGTGACAACGTGAATATAGAAAAAGAAATAAACGAAATTACGGGTTTTAAGAACTTAGAGCTGCTTGCAAAACAAGTGGTGGAAGGCTTTATTTCTGGGCTTCACAAAAGTCCGTTTCATGGTTTTTCTGCAGAACTTGCGGAGCATAAAACCTACAACAATGGCGAAAGCACCAAACATATAGATTGGAAACTTTTCGCCAAAACCGATAAACTTTACACAAAACGATACGAAGAGGAAACCAACCTGCGCTGTCATTTGATTGTGGACAACAGCAGTTCGATGCATTATCCAAAACTGAAACAATTCAATATAAATTCACTTAACAAAATCGGATTTTCCGTGTTGGCCTCGGCTGCCATTATGAATTTGATGAAACGGCAGCGGGATGCCGTGGGACTCAGTATTTACAGTGATGAATATGAATTCTACACTTCGGAAAAGGGCAGTGAGCGCCACCACCAAATGTTGCTCCAAAAGCTGAATGAGGCTCTTCTTACTTCAAAAGAAAAAGCCGAAACCAAGACCTACGAACATCTTCATTTGATTGCCGAAAAGCTGAAACGCCGTTCGTTGGTTTTTCTTTTTACGGATATGTTTCAAAGCGATGCCGAAGCGGAAAAGCTTTTTGAGGCACTGCAACATTTAAAATACAACAAACACGAAGTAATTCTTTTTCACACTTTCGATAAAAAAAGGGAGGTGAATTTTGATTTCAACAACCGCCCCAAGCGATTTGTGGATGTTGAAACTGGAGAACACGTTAATCTTTACGCAGAGAACATTAAGGAGGATTATGAAAAAGCGGTGCAGGATTATTTTAAGGAGCTTCAACTTCGCTGCGCACAATACAGGATAAAGTATGTAGCAACTGACATAAACGAAAGTTTCAACAAGATTTTGACTACGTATTTAGTGGAACGTCAGAAGTTTGGATAATTTCAGTGTTCAGTGCCTGCCCGCCGAAGGCAGGTTCAGGGGCAGTTTGCAGTTTTTACACCTATTATTTTTTAGTAAAATTTCAGAAAAATGACTCATAGCAATTAATTTATTTTTTTCAATAAAATAGTTTGCGAAAATGAAATGGAGTGGTATATTTGCCACCGCTTAATACGGCAAGGGACGTGTCCCAAAAAGTATTGTAACAATTTTTCACTAAGCCCAACTGTTGTTGGCGTTTGCCGAAAGGTGGATTGAAAATTTGGTCTGGTAGTTCAGTTGGTTAGAATACCTGCCTGTCACGCAGGGGGTCGCGAGTTCGAGTCTCGTCCAGACCGCAACAAGATGTTGTGTTGAGTCACTTAAAGGTGGCTTGTGGTTTAGAAATAGACCGATGAGAAG